>NZ_FNNG01000002.1:0-300000 GCF_900106765.1 Tepidimicrobium xylanilyticum | reverse complement strand
CCAGAATAAATCTAGTAAAAGGTGAGGAGCCTCCTTTAGCTTGGAATTCCCTATTCTTCATGGAAATAATAAATGCACCTAATGCTAGTCCAATGACTTCTGGGCGAATATATTGAACTATTGGTGCTCTATGTAACCCGATACCTCCTGCAATATCTCTTATGAAACAGGCTATACAGAATCCCATGTTTTTAGGGTTTCCAAACTTGACTAGTAGCACTGATATAATTCCTACAATTGCTCCAGTAATTATAATTCCTCTTTTTTCCTTCAACGAAAAACCCTCCTTTATATATTTTTCTTCTTATCTAAAGTTTAACAATTACCTGCAAAAAAGTATAATAAAGATTATGAATACCCAATCACATCTTATAGATATTCCAAATAGCAGTTGTTAATTTTCATAAATAGATATATCCTTTAATTAGCAGATCGTTAAATTTTAGCGAAATAGGAGGTGGAATTTTGAGAGAACTGTATTTAGACAATGGCGCAACAGCTTTTCCTAAAGCCCCAGGAGTTGCTGAAAGTATGTATAATTATTTAACTAAGATAGGATGCAACGTCAATAGGGGAGCCTACAAGAGTTCCTTTGAGGCGGAGAACATAGTTTATGAAACTAGGGAGCTAATTTGTGAATTATTTAATTTTAATAAAACAGAAAACGTAATATTTACTAAGAATGTAACTGAAAGTCTTAACATATTGGTAAAGGGATTATTAAAACCTGGGGATCATGTAATAATTTCATCTATGGAACATAACGCAGTTGTTAGACCTATAAATAGCCTGGTAGAAAGAGGGGTTGAATACTCAAAGGTTATGTGCAATAGGGAAGGAGAATTGGATCCTAATGATATATATGGGCTTATTAAGCCAAATACTAAAGCAATCGTGATGACTCATGCATCCAATGTTTGTGGAACTATATTGGACTTGAAAAGGGTGGGTTACATGTGTAAGGAAAGGGGACTCTATTTCATAATGGATACTGCCCAGACAGCAGGCTTTTTAGATATAGATTATAAAGAATTAAATGCTGACGCTATAGCTTTTACAGGCCATAAAGGTCTTTTAGGACCTCAAGGTATTGGTGGTTTTATAGTAAATGATGAACTAGCAACAGTATTGGATACCCTTGTAGAAGGAGGGACAGGCAGCCTATCAGATAAGGAAGTTCAACCGGAATATATGCCCGATAAATTTGAAGCTGGAACCTTGAATATTCCTGGAATTTATGGATTAAATGCAGCTTTAAAGTATATTTTAAAGGAAAAGGTTAATACCATAAAAGAAAAAGAGCTATTCCTACTAGAAAATTTTTTAGAAGGTATCTTAAATATTCCCGAATTAAATATTGTTGGTAAGAAGAATTTGATAAATAGAACTGCTGTAGTTTCCATAGATATTCCTACAAAAGATAATGCAATAATTGCATATAATCTATATAATGATTTTGGAATTATGACCAGATGTGGATTACATTGTGCTCCTTCAGCTCATCAGACCTTAGGCACATTCCCTCAAGGTACTATTAGATTTAGCTTTAGTTATTTTAACACTATTGAAGATGTGAAATATGCAATTGATGCTATATATAAGGTTATAAGAAGTTAATAGATTTAAATTTATGTTTTGAAAAGGCCATAGCCTATTTTGGTTTGGTCTTTTTTTATTAATTTTAAATTTAAAGTAAAATTAAGGTTACTTTAATTGATAATTAAGTTAGTCCCTCTAAGATTAAAAATGACCAAAGTAAATTAATATTAGGAGGGGTTTGGGTGAGTGAATTAGTAATTGAGACTAAAGGATTAACCAAAGAATTTGGAAGCCTTATAGCTGTTAGGGATTTAAATCTAAAAGTTAAGAAAGGAGCTTTGTACGGCTTTTTAGGTCCAAATGGTGCGGGAAAATCTACTACCATTCGTATGCTTTTAGACCTAGTGAAACCTACAAAAGGAGAAGCCTATTTATTTAACAAAGAAATTAGAAGCCATCGAAAGGAAATATTAAGAAGGGTAGGAGCCTTGGTAGAATCTCCTTCCTATTATGAAAATTTAACAGCCTATGAAAATTTAGAAATAATAAGAAGGATATTAGAATTGGATAAAAAGGAAATTGATAAAGCCTTAGATATAGTAAAATTATCCAAATGGAAAAATAAAAGGGTTAAAGGATTTTCTTTGGGCATGAAACAAAGATTGGGAATTGCTCAAGCTCTAATGGGGAATAGAGAACTTTTAATATTAGATGAGCCAACTAATGGTCTGGACCCAGCAGGGGTAAGGGAAATTAGAAATTTGATTATTAGTCTTCCTGAAATTATAGGTGCTACAGTTTTAATCAGTGGCCATATTCTAAGCGAAATTGAGTTGGTAGCTGATCATGTGGGAATTATTCACAGAGGTAATTTGCTATTTCAGGGAACTTTAGAGGAATTAAAAGATATGGGAAATAGGGAAATTGCTATTAAAGTTCAACCCCTTTTAGAAGCAGAAAAATTTTTAAAGAGAAAGGGTTATAATGTGGAGAATAGAGAAGGTAAGCTTTATATACTGGGAGATAAAATCAATATAGAGGAATTAAACAAAGAATTGGTATTAGAAGGCTATGGTGTCTCCCATCTAAGCGAAAACAAGCAAAACTTAGAAGAGGTCTTTTTACAGTTGACAGGGGGGATAGAACAGTGATGGAGTTTTATCAGATATTAAAGGGAGAATTTCTTAAGCAGAGGAAAAGTTTTACATGGCCCATCGCCTTGTTAATCCCTATTTTAGCAGGAGGGCTTAGCTTTATCAAT
This sequence comes from Tepidimicrobium xylanilyticum, assembly GCF_900106765.1. Lineage (NCBI taxonomy): Bacteria > Bacillati > Bacillota > Tissierellia > Tissierellales > Tepidimicrobiaceae > Tepidimicrobium > Tepidimicrobium xylanilyticum. The sequence goes on along the minus strand of NZ_FNNG01000002.1, from coordinate 297,200 downwards.
TTACTACTACGATACGATTATTTAATAGGATTAGAGGCTAATAAAGGTTTAAGTTCATGGAATATATTACTGTTACAGCATCATTTTTTATGGTTTTTTTTCCTTTCTTTAGTGGTTACCATATTTGCTTCTATGGTGCATTATATAGAATATAGATCAAATGGCTGGAAAAGTACTTTGGCTCTTCCAGTTTCAAAAATGAAAGTATATTTTGCTAAGTGGTTTTTAGCATTTATACTTAGTACTATCATGATACTAATCAACGGAGTTGTTTTATTGATTGCAGGTATAGCCCTAAGGTTTCCTGAAACAGTAGACTTAATATTAATTTTAAAATATACCTTATATCAAATAGTTAGCATTACTAGTTTAATTAGCATTCAATGTTTTATTAGCTCTGAAATCAATAATACTAACATTGCATTGACCATTGGGTTTGTAGGGGTTGCATCATCATTGTTTTTCGCCCAATCTGAAAAATTGTCTAAAATTATTCCTTATGCTCATATCATGTATACTTTACCTGACTCGACCATAAATAACGGTATTCCACTGCAATATGGTTCCGTCATTAGTATATTATTTTTACTAATAGGGTTTATTTTCTTTAATAGAAAAGAAATTTGTTAGGAGTGAAATAGATGAGGGATATATTTAGAATTGAAATTTTAAAGTTAAAACACTCTAAAGTATTGTGGATAGTAATACTAGCACCTATATTTATTGTAATACAGGGAGCATTGAATTTACTACGTTATTATGATTTATTTACAGGAAAAGGACAGAATGCATGGCACCAACTTTATATTCAGAGCATGATATTTTATGTTAATATTCTTTTTCCCATCTTAATAAGCATTGTCATGACTTTAATAGCAAGAATAGAAAATACAAATGACAATTGGAAGCACTATCTCAGCTTGCCAAAAGATAGACAGAAGGTATACGGAATAAAATTTATCATTGGATGTATGCTCATTTTTATAAATATTCTGGTTTTGATTGCAAGTATTTATTTGGCTGGTAAAATTACTAGAATTGGTGGAGATATTCCATATAATACTCTGTTTATGAAACCTATTGTAATGTATGTAGCAGCTTTACCTATTATGGCCATTCTTTATGTATTAAGCATCAGGTTTTCTCATATGACCATACCTTTAGGCATTGGAATTGGATTAACTCTGCCGTCAATGATAGTAGCTAATTCTAAGTATTGGATAGTATATCCTTGGACATATCCCATTATGGCAGCTTTAGGAGGAGATATGACTACATTTAATAAAGGTAATATTGTGTATATTATTAGCCTTATGCTATTGGTCATTATATTTGTTTTAGGGTATAATGGATTTATGAAGAAGGATATTGTTTAAAATAAAAAGCTTATTTTCAAGTTAAGGAAAATTATTTAAATTTGTTGTATAATGGGCTTTGATAGGGGGTGTGAGTCTTGTTGGATATAGATATGACAAGTATTAGAAATAAAAAAATATTATTAGTAGATGATGAAGTAGATATTTTAAACTTGTTAGAAACTGTCCTTTTAAAAGAGGATTTCACTAATATATACAAAGCTACTTCTGGATCTGAAGCAATTAGGATTACTGAAGAGGTAAATCCAGATCTAATTATATTAGATATTATGATGCCAGACATTGATGGCTTTGAAGTTTGTAGAAAACTTAGAGAATTTACCCTTGTACCAATACTTTTCCTATCAGCTATGGATGAAGATGTGGACAAGCTTTTAGGACTAGGGATTGGTGGAGACGATTATATTACCAAGCCCTTTAGCCCTAAAGAAGTAGCATATCGTATTAAAGCCCATTTTAGAAGAAATCAATATATGGCTTTAAATCAGCAAACTTATGTAAAGGACATATTTGAATTTGGGAATGTTGAAATTGACCGAAGGAAAGGAGAAGTTAAAAAAGGAGGTATTTCGGTAACCTTAACTGCTAAGGAGTATAATCTTCTTCTATATTTAATAGATAATCCAAATCAGATATTGAGCAAAAACAAAATATTAGCAAAGGTATGGGGCTATGATTATGAAGGATATGATAATACATTGATGGTTCATATTAGGCATCTTCGACAAAAATTAGAAGATGACCCTGCTAATCCAAAACATATAATTACTGTAAAGGGTTTAGGTTATAAACTGGTAGTAGAGGATAGATAAAATGAAGTGGAAGATTCTTATAAGATTTTTATTAATCATCATATTATCTGTAATAATTGCTTTTCACATCAATATGCTCATTGTATATCAATATTTTTTTTCAGATAACAAAGAGAATAGTGGTTGGAGCAAGTTAGGTGAATTTTCCTTAAATTTTTATCAGTACATTATCGAAAAAGAGGGTAAGCCTATAGTCACAGAAGAAGGAATTAAAGAACTTAAACTTAGAAATGCCTGGATTCAGATTTTGGATGAAGAAGGATATGAGGTTTTTAGCTGGAATAAGCCTGGGGATGCTTTAGAACGCTATGCTCCCAGTGAAATGGTTTATTATAATATCTATACTGGTGCCATAGATAACTATACCACTTTTGCTGGTACAGCCGAAATGAATAATTATAAATGGAGTTATATTATAGGTTTTCCTATGGATAAAATAGCTAAATATAGTATTATCTATTCTCCAGCAAATATGAAAATCAAAATCCTAAAAGTACTTGTTTACCTATTTGTAGTTCCAATTATAGTACTAATAGTAATGGGATATGTCTTTGGAAGGAATCTTGCTAAACCAATAATAGAAATTGTTGAGGGTATAAGTTTATTGTCAAAGGGAGAATATAATAGAAAATATACTGAAAAAGGCCTATATAAAGAAGTGTATAGTAGCCTTAATAATCTAACCAATATATTACAGAGAAATGAGATTGAACGGAAAAATATTGAGAAGATGAGAGAAGAATGGATTCAGAATCTGTCTCACGATTTGAAAACTCCTTTAGCGTCAATCAAAGGTTATGGGGAGCTGATGGCAGATGAAGAATATATTTTAAGCCAAGATGAAATAAAGGAATACTCCCGCATTATTAAAGGAAAGGCTGAATATATGGAGAAATTACTAGGGGATTTGAAGCTAACCGAGGTTTTAAAAAAAGGGCGATTTCCCCTTAATCGCCAGGAAGGCGATCTTATAGAGCTTATAAGGGAAATTGCTATAGATGTATTAAATAATCCTCGATATCAGAATAGGAGAATAAACTTTAATGCGAAGAAGGAAAGGATTATTTTTGAATTTGATAAATCATTGCTACAAAGAGCATTTGCAAATCTTATCTATAACTCTATAGTCCATAATGATGCTGATACAGAGATAACCATTACTTTAGATGAAACTGATAAGATCTATATTGCTATAGTAGATGATGGTAAAGGGATTTCTAAGGAAGATTTAGACAATCTATTCAAAAAATATTATAGAGGAACAAATACGGGAGAAAGCCACAAAGGCTCAGGCTTAGGTATGGCCATAGCTAAACAGATAATTGAAGTCCATGAAGGAGAAATAAAGGTAGAGAGTACCTTAGGAGTAGGAACCAAGATAACTATAACATTTTAAACTATAGTTGAAATCACCTTATAAAAATCCCTTAAATTACCTGGTATGTAGCAAAGAGTTTGGTACAAAATACATACGAGGTGATTTAAATGAAGGAGGAGAAATATAAAAGAAGGAACGATGAGAACTTCTTCAATCAGATGAATTATGAAATAGCTGCAGAACATGGAATAATAGATAACGAAGATATGAAAAGGAACGAGAAGTTAATAAATTGGAATAAGAAAAAGAAAGTGAATAACGAAAACCCTAGTTCTTAAATCAAAGACTAGGGTTTTATTTCAAACCAACCTTCCCATATGGGTTAGTGGTTTATTTATAGTATTCATAATAGATGGTTTTTTTTCTTTGTGTACTATGATACAGCAAGTAGAAGGACCTCCAGATTTCATTATATCCACATGGGGAGGAATCTTATCTTCTACTTTTAGCCCAGATACCTCTTCTAACACCCTTAACTCATATCCAATTCCTTTAGATCCAACTGGAATTGCTTCTATTATTTCTTTAGAGTTGGAGATTTCCATATAATCTTTCAACTGAAGTACGTCCTTAGGATTTTTCAAAACTTCTTCGCCTACCAATGGATATCCTAAAAGAGAAATATGCATCCCTTTTTCTACTTTCTTAATTTTTAAATCGGATATTTTTGCTCTAGAAATTATGGTAATCCCAATACCCGTCATAGAAGTTGGAAAGTTTTCCTCAGTACTTCCTGTTAGAACTATATCATCAAGTCCATTCTCCTTAAGCTCCTTCTTTATGGACTTTAAAATCCTATTTCCAGTAGGATTCATTTCAACAGCTAAAGTATCGCATATGACAATAGGGTTTGCTCCTACACATAGGGCTTCGGATAGGGCCACCTTAATAGTCGCTTTACCCACCGTATCTTCATCAGTTTTAAGTACATCATTTTTTTTATTTCCTATGGCTCCTAAGCTATCACAAGAAATTACATAAGCCATATCCTTTTCGTAGATTATAATTAAATCCCTGTACCTTTCTATCAATTTACCTTTCACCTACTTATCTATTCCTTTATAGATTAAAACCGCTAAAAATACGTTTACAAAAGAGCCTAAAGTTAAAGGAATGTTCCATGCCATAAAGAACCCCCAACCAAATATGGGGACCAATGAAAGAGCAGCAATAGGCCCATTTAGTAAAGTACCTACTAATATGGCAATGAAGCTGTTAAATCTTTCATAGAAATACTTAAATAAATATGCATATATTGCCATTTGAATTGCAATATAAAAGTGGATAAAAATCCCTAAAGGGAATCCAGAAGTAAATGCAGTAAGTAAATGACCTAGGCTTATTACAATAGCTCCATACCGATTTCCTAAAGACAAAGCTGCAAAATATCCTGGAGTTGAATCTAAGGCAACAGTATTAAATATTTTAACAAGGGCACCTACAGCACTTAAAGCTATAAGCATGGAAACTGTAGTAATAGTTTTAACGCCTTTTAAAGTATTTGTGTTATATTTCACTGGATATTACCTCCTTAACGCTAAATTACTTTAAATTGTTTTCTTTTTCTTAAGATAGGAACCACATAAGGACTGTTGGTAATTGGATTATCAATCAATTCTACATCAACGGAAAATGCAGATTTTATATTGTAAGGTTTTAATACTTTTTTAGGGGGACCATAGTCCATAATCTTTCCATTCTTCATTATGAGCAATTCATCACAAAAGAGAGAAGCAAGGTTTATATCATGAAGGACGGTAATTACCAATATTCCTTTTGACGATAACTCCCTTGCTAGGGATAATATTTCAATTTGATACTTCATATCCAAATGAGAAATGGGCTCATCCATTAACAGTATGCTAGGTTTTTGTGCTAATGCTCTTGCTATATAAACCCTTTGTCTTTCTCCCCCACTTAGTTCATTTATATTCTTATCTTTAAATATCCAGGTATTTGTAATTTTCATCGATTTTTTTACAATAGTTTCATCTTCCTTCCCTTCCTGTTGAAATCTTTTAAGATAAGGAATCCTTCCCATCATAACAATATCATAACAGCTAAATTCGAAATCATAGGGCATCTCTTGGGGTACATAGGCTATAAATTTGGCTCTTTCTTTTGTGGGGAAATGTCTAATATCTTTATTGCCAATTAGGATTTTTCCTGACTCTGGTTTCAAATATCCAGATATATTCTTTAAAAGGGTAGACTTTCCACTGCCATTTCCTCCTACTATGCCAACTATCATATTTTTGTTTATTGTAAAGCTAATGTCCTTTAAAACTTCAGTTTTTCCATAGGAAAAATGTAATTTTTCTACTTGTAAAATTGTCACATTATCACATTCTTTCGCTTTTTCTTTTGCTTTTAATTAGTAAGTATAAAAAGAAGGGCCCACCAAAGGCTGCAGTTATTATTCCTATAGGTATTTCTGTTGGTCTTAAGATAAATCTAGCTAATGTATCAGCCATTGTTAAAAATATGGCTCCTGATAGAGCACTAAAAGGTACAAGGATTCTATTATCAGGCCCTACTATAATTCTTGATATATGTGGGACAATAAGTCCAACAAAACTAATGACTCCTCCTACAGAAACTGTTGTAGCAGTAACCAATGAACCTAAAACTAAAATAATTTTTTTTACCATCTCCGTATTAACCCCTAAATGTTCAGCAATTTCCTCTCCTGTTAAAATTGCATTTAAATCCCTTGAAAACACATACATTATCAAGCAGCAAATGACAATTATAGGAGCAGAAAATGCAATATTATTCCAGTTAGTTAGGCTAAATCCTCCCATAGTCCAAAAGATAATTTTATTAAACTCCTCGTGATTTAAAAGCATTAATAGAGATATAATTGCAGAAATAAAAGCACTAATAGCTATTCCTGCCAGCAACATTGTGTGCATAGATATTTTTGGACCAGTTTTAGATACAATATAGACAAATATTACAACTGCTAATGATGAAATAAAGGCCAAAAAACTAATGCCAAAGAGGCCAAGGCCTAAGATTATGGCAATTGTAGCTCCAAAAGCTGCACCAGATGAGATTCCTAACACATAAGGATCAGCCATAGTATTTCTGAGTAGTCCTTGGAAAAAAACGCCTACAACAGAAAGTCCCATTCCTACTACTGCAGAGCCAATTACCCTTGGAAGCCTTAAATTGAGGATTATGGTTCTATTGGTTTGATTTCCACTTTTCGCAAATACATTAACAATTTCCTGTAGGGGGATTTTAACTGCTCCTACAGAAATGGATATTATAACTGTAAAAAAAAGTGCTAGAATAGCTATGATAAAATAAATATTCTTTTTCACTTTAATTAAAAACCTCCGGATGTAAGAATTCAGCAATTTCTTTCAATCCTAATACAAGCCTACTGGAAGCCCTCGATATTATGTTATCATCGCTTACTACAAATATATTTCCATTTTTGACAGCATCAGTATCCTTGTAACCTTCAGCTTTTATTATATCTTCCACATTACCAGCATGTGGTGCTGTAATTATAACATCAGGATTTTTCTTAACCAGCTCTTCTATACTGTATTGAGGCCAACCTTCTAGATCAACAATATTTCTCCCACCAGCAATAGTTATAAGCTCATCAATAAATGTGCCTTTTCCAGCAGTCCAGTTACCATCCAAGAAGACGAGGTAAAATACATCAATTGTTGGAAGACCTTCTACCTTCTCCTTTATTTTATTAATTTCAGTTTTCATTCCATTTATAATTTCTTCTCCTTTTTCTTCAGCTTCAGTTATTTCTGCTAATAATTTTATGGACTTATATATCCCTTCTATGTTTTTAGCTTCCATTACTAAAACTGGTATTCCCATGTTTTCTAATGTTTCTATTTCCTCTTTACCGGATTGGTTTGAAGCTAAGATTAAATCAGGATTTTGTGCAATAATAGCTTCAATATTAGCTCCCTTATAACCTCCTACTTTTGGAACTTTTTCAACTTCAGGAGGATAATCATCGTATTCAGTGACACCTACAACTTTATCTCCTACTCCTAATGCATATAAAAGTTCAGTAGTAGAAGGAGCAAGGGATACGATTCTTTTAGGTTCTTTTATTAAGGTTACTTTCCTGTCTAAAAAGTCTGTAATAGTTAATGGGAATTTTACTTCTATTTCTTGATTTGATTTAAGAACTTCATTTTCAGATTCCAATTTAACTTCATTTGTACAAGCTACCAATGAAAATACTAGAATCAATATTAATGGTAGAATAAATATGTTTTTGATTTTTTTCATGAAGACCCTCCTATCCCTATGTATATATCAAAAAACCTACCTTAGGAGGTAGGTTTTCTTAATAAATGGGCACAAAAAATAGATTATACCTTCCCTCCGAAGGTTAATTCACTAAAATCTTATGGCAGGTATCCTGGCTTGTGATTCATCCTCCACCCTGCCTTCCCATCTTTAAAGATAGTGGCATATTAGGGCTTCATCCTCACTTACAGTAGCGGGGGCTGCGCGGGCTTCTCACCCGTCTTCCCTTTATCCTTACGGACCATAAGATTTGATTATTTAATTGTATAATATATTGTAATATTAATAATTTATTTAGTCAATAGTTTCAACTAGAATTAGTTTATGGTATACTAGTAACTAATTGGATATTGAGAAGTGTAGGTGATAAAATGGTCATTTTAGTTACAGGTGGAGCCCGAAGTGGTAAAAGCAGTTTTGCAGAAAATTTATATAGGGATAAGAAGGATGTAGTCTACATAGCCACATCTAAAATATGGGATAAGGAAATGGAAGAAAGAATCAAATTACATAGGGAAAGTCGACCTTTCCATTGGAGAACTTACGAAGGTTATTATTCATTAACTGATGCCTTAGGAGAAGAGAAGAATTACTTATTGGATTGCATAACCCTTCTTAGCTCCAATATAATGTTTGATGTGACAGATGGCAAAGACTATATAGACTATAATTTACAGAAGGAAGTGGAAAATAGAATATTTGATGAATTATATTCTTTAATCCAAGCTATTGAAGAGAGAAGATATAATCTAGTATTGGTAACAAATGAAGTAGGATATTCTCTAGTACCAGATAATCACATAGGCAGAGTTTTCAGGGATATTCAAGGAAGGATAAACCAAAGGATAGCTGCCCTATCCCATGAGGTTTATTTGGTATGTTGTGGAATACCGGTGAAGATAAAATGATAGATGGACTAATATTGTCCATACAATTTTTAACCCGAATACCCGTAAAAAAGGCTGTTGACTTTAACGATAAAAATCTATCCAAAAGCATTTTTTTCTTTCCATTAGTAGGCATTATAATTGGGGGACTAGGGGGAGTTTCGTACAGTATATTTAGTCACTTAAATGAAAATACAGCTAGTTTTTTTGCCTTACTATCAATGGTAGCAATAACGGGAGGGCTTCATCTAGATGGATTAGCAGATACTTGTGATGGATTTTTATCCTATAGAAAAAAAGAACAAGTGCTTGAAATTATGAAAGATAGCCGAATAGGAACTTTTGGTGTTATTTCCATAGTTATGGATATTTTACTAAAATATATTTTAATATTAAGTCTAGACAAAAATATTCCAATTATATTGGCATTATCCTATGGAAATAGCCGCTTAGTAATAGCATATTTGATGTCAAGTAAAAAAGTTGCTAGAAAAGATGGAATAGGGTATATGTTCCATAGAAGCAATCCCAAAACATATGCCCTTTTTGGAGGAATTGGATATTTGCTAATAGTTTTGTTAGTAAAACCAATTTATATAATACCATTATTTTTTTCCTTCCTTATAGGACAGGTGATGACTAAAATTACCTATAGAAAAATAGATGGTTTTACTGGAGATGTATATGGAGCCACTATAGAATTAAGTGAAATAGTATCTTTAATAATATTTTTGGAGGTGTTAAGGTGGACATAATATTAGTTCGTCATGGACAAACTCAAGATAATGTGAAAGGCATATTTAGTACAAAGGAAACCATATTAACAGATGAAGGGAAGGAACAAATTCGTAGGACTAAAACCTTTGTGGATACCTTGTCTTTTGATAAAGTATATGTGAGTCCTTTATATAGGGCTATTCAGACTATGGAGATATTAGGGTTAGATGGGAAAAGGGAGGAAAGGATTAAAGAAGTGGATTTTGGACTATTCGAAGGGAATACCTATGAACAAATAAAGGACAAGTTTCCAGAGGAAGCAAAAATTTGGGACGAAGACTATATAAATTTTGTAACTCCAAGAGGGGAAAGCATTAAGATGGCATATGAAAGGGTTACTTCCTTCTTGGAGGAGATTTTGAATAAAGGGGAAGATGCCCTTTTAGTATGCCATGCTGGAGTCATTAGAATTGCTCTATCCTGGGTATTTGATAATTTAGATTATTATTTTAAGTTTAGAGTAGAGAATGGAAGTGTTAATGTAATTTCCATAGATGAAAGTGGATTTAAATATATTGAAAAAGCAAATTATACTGTAAAATAATGTAATATGCCAAAATAGGTATTTCAAAATAAAAAATCAGGGATCAAGGTGGTAATGAGAAGGCTTGATGGATTTTAAAGTTAAAAGATGTCTTGACACATATATTTACATCAGATATACTTTTATTAAAAATTGTTAAAATATGTGATGTTAAAGAACAGGAAAGGAGTAGGCTAATTTATATTTGAAGTGAAAATAGACAAATGAATTAAGCCAATTATGATTCTTCAGGGCGGGGTGAAAGTCCCCACCGGTGGTATAGCCCACGAGCCTATTTAGGCATGATTCGGTGGAATTCCGAAGCCGACAGTATAGTCTGGATGGAAGAAGATATCATATGCATTATAATAATTATCACGATTATTATATTATAAATGAAATTGTTTAATCAGCCCTGAAATTTATTTCAGGGCTTTAATATTTGGGGGGATTTTATGAATGATGAATTTTTTATGAAAATAGCATTGGGGCTTGCTGAAGAAGCTATGGGATTTACAAATCCAAATCCTTTGGTAGGGGCAGTGATAGTCAAAGATGGAAGGATAATAGGCAAAGGCTATCATGAGAAATATGGGGAAAATCATGCTGAAATAAATGCGTTAAATTATGCAGTGGAAAATGTTGAAGATGCTACTATGTATGTTACTTTAGAACCTTGTTCTCATTTTGGGAAGACTCCACCTTGTGTAGATCGGATAATTAAAAGTGGAATTAAAAGAGTAATTATAGCTATGGAAGATCCTAATCCAATAGTTTCTGGAAATGGTATAAGAATACTAAGAGAAAATGGGTTGGAAGTGAAGGTTGGGGTTTTAAAAGAAGAAGCTGAGAGGTTAAATGAGATATATATTAAATACATAGTTACTAAAATTCCTTTCACTATAATGAAAGCTGGCATGAGTTTAGATGGGAAAATAGCTACATATACAGGAGATTCCAGGTGGGTAACTGGAGAAAAAGCAAGAAAATATGGACATTTATTAAGGCAAAAAGTTTCAGCTATTTTGGTGGGAGTAAATACGGTAATAATGGACGACCCTATGTTAAATACAAGATTAGATAATATGCAATGTGTAGATCCTATAAGAATTATTTTGGATAGTAGTGGTAGGATTCCAATAACATCAAAAGTACTAAATATAAACCCTTCTAGCACTATTGTTGTAGTAACCAAATTTACATTGGAAGATAAGGTAAAAGCAATTAGAGAAAAAGGGGCGGAAGTACTAGTAAGCTCAGCAAAAAACGGAAGAGTGGATTTACAGTTCTTAATGGAAGAACTGGGAAAGAGAGAGATTGATAGCTTGTTAATAGAAGGAGGTGGAGAAGTAAGTTTTAGCTTTTTTAAGGAGGATTTAGTAGATAAAGTTGTATTTTTTATAGCTCCTAAAATTATTGGAGGAAGAGATGCAAAAACTCCGGTTGAAGGGGAAGGAATAGCACATATAAAGGATGTAGTAGACTTGAAAGATATGGAGATTACTAAATTAGGTAAAGATATAATGATTGAAGGTTATGTAAGATAAAGGAAGTGATGTTATGTTTACGGGACTCGTAGAAGAAGTAGGAAAAGTGCTTGATATAAAAAAGAGCAATAAAATATGGACTATGACTTTTGAATGTAAAAAGATAGTCGAGGATATTACCATAGGGGATAGTATAGCCATTAATGGTGTGTGTTTAACTGTGAAAGAATTTGATAAGAATTTGTTCAAAGTGGATGTAATGGCTGAAACGATAAGAAAGACAAATCTTGGATTTATACAGAGTGGAGATTATGTTAATTTTGAAAGAGCTTTGAGAGTAGGAGATAGGCTTGGAGGACATGTAGTAACTGGGCATATAGACGGTACAGGTGTTATAGAAGAAATTGAAGAAGAAGGGGATTCAATGTGGATAACCATATCTAGTTCAAAAGATATATTAAAATATATAGTTCACAAAGGTTCAATTGCTATAGATGGAGTAAGTTTGACTATAAGCTTTGTGGATGAGGAGAAGTTTAAGGTAGCTATAATTCCTCATACTAAAGTGGTTACAACATTGGCTACTAAAAAAATAAACGATTTAGTCAATATTGAGTGTGATCTGGTGGGGAAGTACATTGAAAGATTTTTGTCTTACAAGAAAGTTCAAAATGAAAGTAAAATAGATATAAATTTTTTGAAAAATAATGGCTTTATACAGGGGTGATAAGATGTTTAAGTTTAATACTATAGAAGAAGGATTAGAAGATATTAGAAATGGTAATTTTGTAATAGTCGTAGATGATAAAAATAGAGAAAATGAAGGAGATTTAATAGTGGCAGCAGAAAAAATTACAGATTCAAAGATTAATTTCATGATTAAATATGCTAGGGGACTAGTTTGCATGCCTATAATAGAAGAAAGGCTAAAGGAGTTAAACATAGAGCAAATGGTAAAGGAAAATACAGATAATCATGAAACGGCTTTTACTGTTTCTATAGACTATAAAGATACTATTACTGGAATTTCGGCAGGGGAAAGAGCAACTACCATAAAAAAAGTGCTTGATCCAAATGTTACAGGAGAAGATTTTAGGCGTCCAGGTCATGTATTTCCTTTAAAAGGACAAGAGGGTGGAGTACTAAAAAGAGCGGGTCATACAGAAGCAGCCATAGATTTGGCAAGATTAGCAGGACTATATCCAGCAGGAGTAATATGTGAAATAATCAATGAAGATGGCACTATGGCAAGAATACCGCAGCTTATGGATTTTGCAAAAAAGCATAATATAAAAATAATTACTATTGCAGATTTGATAGCATATAGAATAAAAAATGAAATTTTAGTTTCCAAAGTTGCTGAAACCAGATTACCCACTATATATGGAGATTTTAGCATCATGGGTTATGTAAATAAAATAAATGGCGAACATCACCTAGCATTAGTTAAAGGAGATATAAATTGTGATGAGCCAATCCTTGTAAGGGTTCATTCTGAGTGTCTGACGGGGGATGTATTTGCTTCATTGAGATGTGACTGTGGAGGGCAGTTACATGAATCTATGAAAAGGATAAATGAAGAAGGAAAAGGAATACTTTTATACATGAGGCAAGAAGGTAGAGGTATAGGTTTAATAAATAAACTCAAGGCTTATGAACTTCAAGAGAAAGGGATGGACACAGTTGAAGCTAATTTGGCTTTAGGCTATCCTGAAGATTTAAGGGACTATGGAATAGGTGCTCAAATATTATCAGATATTGGAGCAAAAAAGATAAAGCTTATGACGAATAATCCTAAAAAAATCTATGGTTTGTCTAACTATGGCTTGGAAGTAGTGGAAAGAGTACCTATAGAAATAGAATCAAATGATGAGGATTATTTTTATTTAAAAACAAAAAAAGAAAAAATGGGGCATATTTTAAATATAAAGTAAAGGAGATGTAAGCAATGAAAACTTATGTAGGGAAATTAATATCTCAAGATTTGAAATTTGCTATTGTAATAGGAAGATTTAATGAATTTATTGGAAGTCAATTACTATCAGGTGCCATAGATGGGTTAAAAAGACATGGAACCGAAGAAGAAAATATTGAAATATTCTGGGTTCCTGGTGCTTTTGAAATCCCATTAGTTGCAAAAAAACTTGCTGAAACCAATAAATATGATGCAGTGATTTGTCTTGGGGCAGTAATAAGAGGCTCAACACCACATTTTGAGTATGTATCAAGCGAAGTATCAAAAGGAATAGCAAATGTTTCCCTAAGTACTGGAATACCTGTTATATTTGGAGTAATTACAACAGACAATATAGAACAAGCTATTGAAAGAGCAGGTACAAAAAGTGGAAACAAAGGTTATGATGCGGCAATTACTGCAATAGAAATGGCAAATTTATTAAAAGAAATAAACTGATTTACATACTATGTTAGAAGCTTGTTGAGGATTGTTGCATAAAAATTCGGCCTATGATAGAATCAAGATTGGAAAATTTAATAAAATTTAATATTGTAAATATTAGGTTCCTTATGGATAAAAAGTGAAACTGGTGAAAATCCAGTACAGCCCCGCTACTGTAATTGGGATGAAATCAACTCATACCACTGAGATTTTCTTAGGGAGGTGTTGATAGTAGGATGACCAAAAGTTAGGAGACCTGCCTAATATTTTTCGCTGGATAACCTTCGGAGGGAAGGCTAGGCTTATTTTTATTAGGTATTTTTATATGCACGTTATTTATTTAAAAAAGTCCTACCTTTAGAAGGTAGGACTTTTATTAGGAATAGGACATAGGAAGAGGTGGGCAATGCAAAAGAAATACGTAATTACAGTATTTATTTTTCTATTTATGTTAAGTTTTTTTATCAGCCTTTGTAATGGGGTAGTAAAAATATCCATAAAAGGAATAGTTAAAGCAATTTTATCTCATGAGGATAGTATCAATCGACAAGTTATATGGAATGTCAGGCTTCCAAGGACTATAGTGGCAGGCCTTGTAGGCATATGTCTTTCATTATCTGGAGCTATACTTCAAGGAGTTATGAGGAATCCTTTAGCAGGTCCAAATATTATAGGAGTGTCTGCGGGGGGAGGTTTGGCAGTATTAATTTTGCTTATCTTATTTCCTGATTTCTATTATCTAGTGCCTATGGGAGCATTTGTTGGTTCATTGTTGGCTACCCTATTCATATACATATTAGCTTGGAAAGATGGAGTATTACCAACCAGATTAATTTTAGCAGGGGTAGCTGTATCGTCTTTGTTAAATGCTGGTATAAATGCATTAATGACATTTTATCCTGACAGAGTAGCAGGTGTAATATCTTTTATGGTAGGCGGTTTATCATCTACCACTTGGGTTCAGGTAAAGATGATACTTCCTTATACATTAGTAGGAGTTTTATTAGTATTACTATTGCCAACAAAATTAAACATATTAATGTTAGGAGATGAAATAGCTACAGGTCTTGGATTGAATGTTGAAAGAACCAGATTTATATTCATAATACTATCATCGTTATTAGCAGGAGCAGCTATTTCTGCTGTTGGTTTATTGGGTTTTGTTGGACTTATAGTTCCTCATATTGCTAGATTGTTCATAGGTTCGGATTATAGAATATTATTTCCAGGATCTATTTTTTTAGGAGGAACAATAGTTATGTTATGTGATACTGTGGCTAGAGTATTGTTAGCACCAATGGAAATTCCAGTAGGAATAATAATGTCAGCTTTAGGGGCACCTTTCTTTTTATTTCTATTAAGAAGGAAAGAGAGGGTATAAGTGGATTAGTAAGTAAAAATTAATGGTACAATATTAACGGTACAATATAGTGGAGTTTATAGCATTATGTTTTTCCTATGGGTAGGAGAACTTGTTTAAAACAAGTTCTCCTTCATCTATATTTTAATTTATCTTTTTGCAAACAGGTATTCTTTAGGGATATCGTTAATTTCCAATCCTATCATAGCTTCCCCTAGGTTTTTTGAAACTTCAGCTAATATTTTTGGATTATTATAATTTTGGACAGCTTTAACAATGGCTTTTGCTCTTTTTTCTGGATTTTGAGATTTAAAAATACCTGAACCGACGAAAATACCATCACAACCTAATTGCATCATTAAGGCAGCATCTGCTGGAGTAGCGATTCCACCTGCTGCAAAATTTAACACTGGTAATTTACCATTTTCAGCAACATATACCACCAGGTCATAAGGAGCACCTATTTTTTTAGCAAAGCTCATAAGCTCTTCTCTAGGCATATTTTCTAACTGTCTTATTTGTGACATCATTGTTCTCATATGTTTTACTGCTTCAACTATATTTCCAGTACCAGCTTCTCCTTTTGTTCTTATCATTGATGCACCTTCACCTATGCGTCTTAGTGCTTCTCCTAAATTTCTTGCCCCACAAACAAAAGGTGTATTGAAAGCTTTTTTATTTATGTGGTAATTATTGTCTGCTGGTGTTAAGACTTCACTTTCGTCTATGTAATCCACACCTAAAGATTCGAGAATTTGTGCTTCAACAAAATGACCAATTCTGACTTTTGCCATTACTGGAATGGATACAGCTTCTAATATATCTTCTATTAACTTAGGGTCTGACATTCTAGCAACTCCGCCATCTTTTCTAATATCTGAAGGAACTCTTTCTAATGCCATAACAGCAACTGCACCGCTACTTTCAGCAATTTTAGCTTGCTCGACATTCACAACATCCATTATAACACCACCTGCAAGCTTTTCATTTATTGATTTTAGTTTAACCATAAAGCATCCCCCTTTTCATAAATACAGTTTTTGGTGTATCTATATAATATCAAAAGTGTATATATAATGTCAACGTATCAATATAGTGTATGCATACAATATATTGAAGCATAAACATGAAAATAATTTATTGACAATACAACTAAATTATTATATTATTTGTGTTGAAGCGAGAATGGGCAAAAATCTCCATAATAAACTTAAAAAGCATTAAAGAAATTTACCCGAAAAACGACAAAGAAAAATACCTTAATATGGGTGAAGTAATAAAATAAAAAACGAAAACTAAATATTACAAACGCTAGGTTCTATTAGATTAAAAGGGAAACTGGTGAAAATCCAGTACAGCCCCCGCTACTGTAATTGGGACGAAATCAACATATGCCACTGAGATTATCTCGGGAAGGCGTTGATAGTAGGATGACCAAAAGTCAGGAGACCTGCCTAGTCGTTTTTAAGTAACCTTCGGTGGGAAGGGAAAACTTATACTTTTAAATATGGTTATGTTTTATGTTTTGTATTTTATGTTTTTGATTATGATCATATTTAAATTATACTATCAAATAGTCCCTAACCAAGAAGGTTAGGGACTATTTATTTTTAGCCTATCAAAATTATAAGTTTTCTTATTTTTTAACATTACTTTTTTAATAAATTTGGGAGGTAATTTGACCTAAAAACAAAAAAGAGAGGTGAGTTTTATGAAAAACAGTACAAAGTTGTTCCTATCTATTCTACTACTTATGTTTTTAAGTCCAGGTATTGGGCAAGCTATGCATATTATGGAAGGTTTTCTCCCTGTTAAATGGTCAGTTATTTGGATGATTGCATCTTTGCCGTTTATTGTTATAGGTTTTAAAAAGATACACCGAATATTTAAGGGGGATGCAAATCAAAAAGTACTTATAGGATTAGCAGGAGGTTTTGTATTTGTACTATCTGCATTAAAGATACCTTCCGTAACAGGGAGTTGTTCTCATCCAACAGGAGTAGGTTTAGGGGCCATATTGTTTGGACCTACCACAATGACGGTAGTAGGATTGATAGTTTTATTGTTTCAATCATTATTATTGGCTCATGGAGGGCTAACGACTTTAGGTGCTAATACTTTTTCCATGGCAATAGTTGGTCCTATAATATCTTATAGTGTTTTTAAACTATTAAAAAACAAAAATGGGAATACGACTTTTCCCGTATTTCTAGCAGCATTTTTAGGAGACTTAATGACTTATGTGGTAACTGCAATCCAACTATCTTTAGCATTTCCTGATTCCATAACAGGCTTTGTTGGATCTTTAGGAAAGTTTTTATCTGTATTTGCTGTTACTCAAATTCCTCTAGCAATAGTAGAAGGAATAATAACTGCTATAGTCTATAATTTATTAGCTGAATATGGTAAGGAAGGGGAGATTCATATTGAAACTATTGAATAAAACAAATCTTTTACTTATACTATTAGCTATTGTTATGGTTATAACTCCTTTGTTTATAAAAAAAGATGCAGAATTTGAAGGAGCCGATGGTCAAGCAGAAGGAGTTATAACAGAGATAAATCCAGATTATGAACCTTGGTTTGATGCCATATGGGAACCACCAAGCAGTGAAATAGAGAGTTTGTTGTTTTCCTTACAGGTGGCCATTGGTGCGGGAGCTATTGGATATATATTTGGAATGATGAAGGAGAAACGAAAAATTGCTGTTAATAGATAAGTATGCATATACTAATAGATTGGCAAACTTTAACCCTATGACAAAGTTTATCTTTGTCATAGGGACCTTGTTGATTGCCACAATTTTAGACAATTTATATATTAATTTATTTTTATTTATGCTTATGGTCTTTTTAACCATATTTGCTGCTAAAATTCCATGGAATAAATATTGCAAGTTAATGGTCATACCTACTATTTTTTTAATAATTAGCATTGTAACTTTATTATTGAGCTTTTCTGAGGAAAATAGGTTTATTTGGAGTATTAAAATATGGGGCAAATACCTAGGGACCAATTACGAATCTTTAAAGGGATCTATAAAAGTTGGAATAAGGGTTTTAGCTGCAATTAGTTCCACACTTTTTTTAGGACTTACAACTCCATTAAACGACATAATAAGGGTGCTTAAAAAGCTTAAAATCCCAAATACCTTAATAGAACTAGTGCTGCTGATTTATAGGTTTATATTTACTCTTTTAGAAGAATCCAAAGATATAATAATGGCTCAAGAGATGAAGTTTGGCTATATCAATATGAAAAATAGCTATAAATCTATAGCTTTACTCATAAAATGTTTATTTATTAGACTATTAATTCGATATAAGGATATGGTAATTTCTTTAGATACCAAATTATACACTGGAGAATTTAAAATAGGTGATTAGATGATAAAGATAGAATCATTGGAATATCAATATGAGGATGGAACAGAGGCTTTAAAAAATATTAATTTGGATTTAGAAAAAGGAAATACTATTGGGGTTGTTGGAGCCAATGGTTCTGGCAAATCTACTCTTTTTTTAAGTATTATAGGTATATTAAAACCCACTAAAGGACAGATAAAATACAAGGATAAAACTATAAAATACAATAAGAAATTTTTGAGACAGTATAGAAAAAAGGTAAATATGGTTTTTCAAGATCCAGATAAGCAGTTATTTTTCTCCAAGGTATATGATGATGTGGCTTTTCCCTTGAGGAATTTAGGTTTGAGTGAAGAAAAAGTTGTAAAAAAAGTTGAGAAGGCTTTAAAGATGGTAAATGCCTATGATTTAAAAGATAAGCCTACACATTTTTTAAGTTATGGCGAGAAAAAGAGAATTTCTATAGCTGGGATCTTAGCAATGGATTTGGATTTAATATTGTTAGATGAGCCTACAAATGGATTAGATCCTTACATGACTAAAGAGGTAAAAAGGATAATAGAAGAACTTAGTCAAGAAAAGAAAATAGTATTATCTAGCCATGATATGGATTTAATCTATGAAGTTTGTGATTATGTTTATATTTTGGGAAAGGGAGAAATATTGGGTGAAGGATCACCAGAAGATGTATTTCTAAGGGATGATTTATTGAAAAAAGCATGTTTGGAAAGACCTTGGCTAGTGAAAGCCCATCAAGAATTAGGCCTACCATTATGTAAAAATGAAAAACAATTATTTCAATGGAAAGGAAAGGATTATGAAAAAGGGGATTATAGTAGCTAGTTTTGGTACAACTTACGAGGAGACTAGAAAACTATGTATTGAAAGCATAGAAAATAGAGTTAGGGAAAAATATAAGGATTTTTTAGTATTGAGAGCTTTTACATCTCAGATGGTAATTAACAAACTTAAAAAAAGGGATAATTATAATGTGAACAACATAAGAGAAGCCTTAGAAGAGATGAAAAACGATGGAATAGAGGAAATATACATTCAGTCTCTTCATATATTATCAGGTTATGAATATGAAAAAATACTAAGACAGACAGAAGAGTTTATAAAGGATAATAGAGATTGTTCAGTCAAAATAGGTAAACCTCTTCTTTATGATGATGAAGATTATGAAAAGATAGTTAAAATATTAAATTTACCAGATGTAAAGGCTGATGAATGGATTATACTTATGGGGCATGGTACAAGCCATGAAACAGATATATCATATGATAAATTAGAAAAGATTTTTAGAGAAAAGGGTTATGAAAAAGTATCTATAGCTACTGTAGAAGGTAGGATTACTATTGAAGATTTAATACCTAAGCTGAAAAACGAAGGAGTTAAAAAGGTGTTTTTAAGACCCTTTATGTTAGTAGCAGGAGATCATGTAATTAACGATATGGTATCAGAAGAAGAGGATTCGTGGAAAAGCATATTAGAAAAGGAAGGGTTTAATGTAGAAGGAATACTTGAAGGATTAGGTCAATTGAGAGAAATACAAGATATTTACTTGCAGCATATAGAAAAGATAATGGATTGACAGGAGGGGAAAATGAGGAGGAAGGTATTGGTTTCATTGTTATTGATTTTAGTTTTATTTTTATTTACTGCTTGTTTTAATAAACAAGATTTGGAAACTAACGTAGGATCAAAGGAAGTAAATGGTGGACAGGCAGAAGAGGAAGAAATAAAATATGGCATAGAAATTAATGAGGATTCCGTCACATTTGAAGATGGAAGAGGAGAAGTGGTGACTATCTCTAAATATCCGAAAAGGGTAGTAGTATTGTTTAATTCTTATCTTGAAGTTTGGTGCAAATCTGGAGGTGCTGTTGTTGGGAGACTGGAGGAAGCGGCAGAAAAAGTAGTAGAAGAAGCCAGAGATGTTGAAACAGTAGGTAGGCAGGGAGCGATAAGTGTGGAGAAAGTATTATCTTTAGAACCGGATTTGGTAATTTTAAATTCCAATCAAAAACACCAAATGGACTTAGTACCTATTTTTGAACAAAATGGTATTGATATTATAGCATTAAATTATTTCACAAAGGATGATTATTTTAAAATGGCAAGGATATTTACAGCCATAAATGGAAGGGATGACTTATATGAAGAATACGCAGTTAAAGTTAGGAAGGATATAGAAGAAATAATAGAAAGGGCACCAAAGGACAGGAATTATAAAATTTTATTGATGATGGCTACTGCAAAGCGTATTACCGCAAGGAGTTCTGATACTACAGTAGGAGAGATGTTAAAAGATTTACATACTACTAATATATCCGATTCAGTAGCTACAGGACCTGAAGCAATAGCCTTTAGTATGGAAAAAGTGTTAGAAGAAGATCCAGATTTTATATTTGTACAAACTAGTGGTTTTGATAAAGAAAAGATATTAGAAAGACTTAAAAAAGATGTGGAAGATAACCCAGCCTGGAGTTCATTAAAAGCAGTAAAGGAGGATAGATATATATTCTTGCCAAAAGATTTATATATGTATAAACCAAATCATAGATATGCAGAAGCTTATAAAGGATTAGCAGAAATACTTTATCCTGATATTTTTAAGTAGAGAGGTTTTATGGGAAGAAGGTGAATACATGGTCATAAGGGCAGAAAATCTTTATGTAAACTATGGAGAAAAAGAAATATTAAAGGATATATGCTTAAAGGTAGAAAAAGGCCAAGTAGTAAGCATAATAGGACCTAATGGTTCAGGAAAATCTACTTTAATAAAGGTTTTGTCTAGGTGTATAAAACCTGCAAAGGGTAATGTTTATCTTGAAGATGAAAATATATTAAGATTGCCAACTAAGTTAGTAGCAAAAAGGATGGCTATCCTTCCCCAATTTAAAAACACTCCTAACGATATTACTGTAAGGGAACTAGTTTCTTATGGTAGATACCCCCGCTTAAAATTTGGACAAAGGTTGGGAAAAAAAGATTATGAAATAATAGATTGGGCTATTGAAAAAACTGGAATAGTAAAATTGAAAGATAGACATTTAGCCACTTTATCTGGTGGAGAGCAACAAAGGGCATGGTTAGCCATGTCCCTAGCTCAGCAACCAGAAATATTGTTATTAGATGAACCTACTACGTTTTTGGATATATCCTATCAACTAGAAATATTACAATTGGTTAAGGAACTGAATGAAACTTTGGGTTTAACGGTTTTAATGGTGTTGCATGATTTAAATCAAGCATTTAGGTTTTCAGACAGTATATTGGTATTAAAGGATGGACAAATATGGGAGTATAATAATCCCAATTTAGTTTTAAATGAAAGATTGCTAAAAGAGGTGTTTAACGTGAAAGGTCACATATATCGAGATGAAATAAACCGTTGTCCCTATTTTATACCCTATAAGGCAAATTAAAAGATGTATGTATTGAATGGTTGTGTGGAAGTATTGCTTCTTATATGGATGATAAAGTATTAATGGGGATTGGTCCATAGTTTAAGTTAAAGGGGTGTAATAATGAAAATATTATATGCTATAGGTACAGGTCCAGGTGATAAGGAATTACTGACCATAAAAGCAGTAAAAAGGATTAGAGAAGCTGATATAATCTTTGCTCCGCATAATAAGGGAAAAAATATGGCTTTAGATACTGTTAAGGAATATGTGCAAGATAAAAAGGTCATATTACTGAATTTTCCAATGGGGAAGGTTACAAAGCAAGATTATACTGATGTAGCTGACACAATCCATGATTTAATTCCAGAAGGCAAATGTGGAGTCTATTTAACCATAGGAGATCCTATGATATATAGCACCTTTATATATCTCATGAACGAATTAGAGAAAAGGGAAATTCAAATAGATATTATCTCGGGAATACCATCATTTATTGCAGCAGCTGCTCAAACGAAAATTCCTTTGGTAATTAAAGGGGATAAATTTTTATTGATGGATGAATTTTGTGAGGAATTATTGGATGATACAGATACATTATGTATATTAAAGACATTAAGGGATAAAGAAGCAATATTAGAGTCATTGGATGGAAAGGGCTTTAATTATACGTATGTAAAAAGGGTAAGCCTAGAAGATGAACATGTACTTACTGACAAAGAAGAAATAATAAATGATAAAGATTATATGTCCCTTATCCTAGGAAGGAAGAAAGACAATGATTAGATTTATTGAGATCAGCCAAATGTGTATCCATTTTCGGTAATTACTAAAAAGGCCAATATACTCAAATATACTGAAAGCCTAGCATCAAAGGAGGTAAGATATGTCTAAGTTGTATGTAATTGGTATAGGGCCAGGAGGCAGAGAGCATATGACCTTAAAGGCCATAGAAACTATAAAAAAATGTGATATTATTATTGGATATACCCCTTACATAGGGTATCTAGGGGATTTAATTGAAGGAAAGCAAATTTATTCTACAGGAATGAAGGGAGAGATAGATAGATGTAAATTGGCAATAAGAAAAGCAAAAGAAGGACATAATACTGCCATAATTTCAACTGGAGATGCTGGGCTTTATGGTATGGCTGGACCCATATTGGAATTAAAAGAAGAAATAGAGGTAGAGATAGTTCCAGGGGTTACAGCAGCTTTTTCTGCAGCCAGCGAACTGGGTTCACCTATTATGCATGATTTTGCTTCTATTAGCCTTAGTGATTTACTGACTCCTTGGGAGGCTATTGAAAAAAGGATTGAGAAAGCTTCAGAAGGGGATTTTGTAATAACAATATATAATCCTAGAAGCAATAGCAGGAGAAATCATTTAGAAAAAGCAGTGAGAATAATGTTAAAATATAAAGAAAAAGATACTCCTGTTGGAATAGTTAGAAATTCTGGTCGTGCTAATACAGAAATAATATTAACTACTTTACAGAGCATTCCTTATGAAAAAGTGGATATGTTAAGTATATTAATAATAGGAAATAGCAATACATATGTGAAAGGTAATAAAATGATAACTCCAAGAGGGTATCATATAGGATAATTTGGATAATAGGGGCATTGGTGAATTTATTAAATTTATAGATTGAGCAAAAATTAAATTGTTATTATTCCAATTGTTACTGGAAAGATGTTTTCTTAAGTTAAAAGCCCTATGTAAAATATAGTAATGATATAAATCAAAAAGCAAATTCCCTTATGCTGGAAGTCTGTTGAGAATTGTTGCATCAAAATTTGGACTATGATAGAATCAAGATTGGAAAGTTCAATATTGTAAATATTAGGTTCCTTATGGATTAAAAGGGAAACTGGTGAAAATCCAGTACAGCCCCCGCTACTGTAATTGGGACGAAATCAACTTATGCCACTGAGACTGTCTCGGGAAGGCGTTGAAAGTAGGATGACCAAAAGTCAGGAGACCTGCCTAATGTTTATAGCTAACCAACCTTCGGAGGGAAGGCTAGGCTTATTTTTGTGCTTAAAATTCCCCTACCTTTCGAAGGTAGGGCTTATATATTGGTGAGTTAATGTATATTTACAAAAGGTAAAGGAGAGGTGGATATGGTTAGAAGAAACATTTTTATCAGGGTAATTTTAGTAACATTGGTATTGCTATTAATGCTAACAGGCTGTAAAAGCCAGGAGAAAGATGAGGTTATAAGTTCTCAAGAAGATGTTGAAGAAGCTATAAAGAGGAATGTAGATGAGGATACTGGATTAGTCCATATTGGTGAAATGGAACTAAAATATGCAAAATCCTTTTCGGTGGATTATTACGAAGGTGGTTACAAAATAATAACCGAATGGAATGGTAGAAAGACTTTATTGATTCCTGAAGGCAAGGAAGTTCCTGATTTGAAAGCCGATATAAATGTTATTCAATTGCCTATAGAATCGGTAGGTGTATTTGCAACGACTGCTGCTGCCGAATTAAGACCCTTAGGTTTATTAGATAAGATAACTCTAGTTACTACTGAGATGGACGATTGGCATATTCAAGAGGTAAAGGAAGGAATGGAAGAAGGAAGGATTACATATGTAGGAAGAAATAGTGCTCCAGACTACGAACTTATACAATCTATAAAACCCGACATAGTATTGATTACAACTGGGACAGGCCATGGCACCGATGAGGTTGCAGCAAAGTTTGATGAATTGGGAATTAAGTGGATATCTCGGGGTAGCCAAAGGGAATCAGACCCTAGAGGCAGACTGGAATGGATAAAATTAATGGGAGCCTTATTTGACAAAGAGGAAGAAGCAGCAGAATTTTTTGATGTCCAGCTTAAAAAGATTGAAGAAATAGAACAAAAGATAGCAAATTTAGAAGGACAAAGGGAAAAATTCGCATCCTTTTTCCTAGCTAATGACATATACTATGTAAGAAATAAAGGAGATTATGAGGTGAAGATGCTTGAATTGGCTGGTGGAGAATATATTTTAAGTGATTTAAACCCAGACCAAGATGGGAATAGCAAGATGAATGCTGAAGAACTGTATAAGAGCATTGAAGATGCAGATATATTATTCTATAACAATAGGCTTGGTCGTGGCATTCAATGTATAGATGATTTAAAATCTAGTGCTGAATACTTTGCGGATATTAAAGCGGTGAGAGAAGGACGGGTATGGGGATATAAGCCTCATTATTTCCAACATGCTGACCGAGTAGCAGATATGATTGAAGATCTTTATACCATATTTACCACTCCCCATGGACAAATTACCGAAACAGAATACTTTTTCTTAATGGAATAGGAAATATAAAAAGAACAGATTGAGGAGATACTATGGACAAAAACAAAAGAGCTATATTGATACTAGTTACTCTAACAATGTTTCTAATATTTTCCATTATAATAAATATGATATCTGGTTCCATCCATTTTACATTAAAGGATTTAAAAGATATCTTGTTAAAAAATAGGAATTTATCTACTTTAGAGTATAATATCCTATATAAAATTAGAATTCCAAGGATAGTTTGTGGTCTATTATTTGGAGGCGCATTGGGTATATCCGGATTTTTACTACAAACCTTCTTTAGAAACCCTATAGTAGGCCCTTACGTCCTTGGTGTATCATCAGGAGCGAGGTTTTTCGTTGGAATTTTTATTCTTACAAATTTTAGATTAAAAATATTTGATGCAGGGATATTTGGAATTTTTATAGCTTCTTTTGTAGGCAGTATATTATCTATGGTTTTAGTATTAGTATTTGCAAGAAAGATAGAAGATGTTTCCACATTAGTTGTAGTTGGAATAATGCTTGGATATATAGCATCGGCTGGGACAAACCTCATGATTACTTTTGCAGAACAAGAAAAGATTGCAAACCTTACGCTATGGTCTATGGGAAGTTTTTCTGGAGCAACCTGGAGTATGATAAAATTCTCCCTTATCATCATAATTCCCACAGTTATATTGACTTTTTTATTATCAAAACCCTTAGAAGGATACTTATTAGGGGAAAGCTATGCTAAGAGTATGGGGATAAATATTAAGGTATTTAGAATAATCTTAATAACTTTATCCAGTATTCTTTCTGCATGTGTTACAGCTTTTGCAGGTCCCATTTCTTTCGTAGGCATTGCTGTTCCCCATTTAACCAGATTGATGATGAATACTTCACGGCCTAAGGCTCTTATTCCGGGGATATTTTTGCTAGGCTCTAGCTTTTGTCTATTGTCAGATTATTTTGCTAGAAGGATATTTTCTCCTATAGAGTTAAATATCAGTACTGTAACCTCTTTTATAGGAGCACCTATAGTCATTTACATGATGATAAATAGGAGGAAGGCCATATGATATTTTTTTCAACTAGGGATTTAAACGTAGGATATGGGCAAAGAACTGTAGTTAAGGATATAAATATGGATTTAAAGCGAGGAGAAATACTATGCTTATTAGGACCCAATGGTTGTGGGAAATCTACAATATTAAAAACAATAATAGACCATATAAAGCGACTTCATGGTTCAATTACCGTATTGGGAAGGGATTTAGAGGGTTCATCTCTAAAGGATAGGGCTAAGGAAATGTCCATAGTGTTAACGGAAAAGATTGCGCCCAATATGATGATAGCTGAAGAAGTAGTGGCAACAGGCAGGTATCCTTACACCAATTATTTTGGCAAATTGACTAAAAGGGATTGGCAGGTTATCGATGAAGCCATAGACATTGTTGATGGCCAGTGTTTAAGATATAAGGAATTTAAAGCACTAAGCGATGGAGAAAAACAAAGGATTATGATTGCGAGGGCTATTTGTCAAGAAGCAGATATTATGGTATTAGACGAACCTACTTCCTATTTGGATATTAGATTCAAAGTGGATCTATTGAATGTACTAGCTAGACTTTCTCTGGAAAAGAGTAAAACCATAATCATGTCCTTACATGAAATTGACCTAGTGCCCAAAATAGCCGATAAGGTAATGCTTATTAAAGATGGCGAAATATATAGATATGGAACACCAGAAGATGTAATAACCGATGAATCCATAAAAAGAGTTTACGGACTAAATGGTTATTCTTATAATACGACTATAGGAAACATTGAACTGTCAAGGAATGAAAACTCTCCAAAAGTTTTTGTAATTGGTGGAGGTGGAAAGGCTACTAAAATATATAGGGCTTTGAATAAAAAGGGAATTGGCTTTTATAGCGGCATATTATTCAAAAATGACATAGATTATAATATTTCAAAGATCCTCGCTTACGAGACTATAGAAGAAGAAGGTTTTATTGATATTGGATATGATAAGGTAGATAAAGCCAAAAGGTATATAGAGAATTGTCAAGCTGTTGTAGATTCTGGAGTTAGTTTGAAAGGAATTAATAGAGGAAATTATGAACTACTTCGCTTTGCATCCCAAGAAGGGGTAAAGATTCTTTCATTAAGGGAAGAAGAAATGGATTTAGATGTGATAAAGCATTTTTCTATTTCATCCCTATTAAACCAACTGGTAGATATGATTTGAAATATGGAGGTAAAAAATGGCGAACATTATGATTCAAGGTACTACATCCTCAGCAGGAAAATCCTTTATATGTACTGCGCTATGTAGGATATTCAAAGAAGATGGATATAGGGTAGCACCCTTTAAATCCCAGAATATGTCTTCTAAATATTATGAAACGGAAGAAGGATATAAAATAAGCACTGCTCAAGCCCTACAAGCTATGGCTGCGGGCATCAAGCCAAATCCCAATATGAATCCTATATTACTTGTACCTTCTTCAGATAAAGGAAGCCATGTATTTATAAAAGGACAATTATACAAAAATATGGATGCTATAGAATATTTTTCTTATAAAAACGGATTGAGGTCTATGGTTAAAAAAATCTACAAACAACTTGAAGAAGAATACGATATTGTAGTTTTAGAAGGAGCAGGCAGTCCGGCAGAGATAAACTTAAAAGAAAATGACATTGTAAACATGGGAATGGCACAAATGGCAGATGCACCAGTACTATTGGTAGCAGATATAGATAGGGGAGGGGTATTTGCATCCCTTTATGGTACAGTCATGCTTTTGGAAGAAGAGGAAAGAAAGAGAATTAGAGGTCTTATTATTAATAAATTCAGAGGGGATAAAAGACTTTTAGACCCAGGAATTGAAATGATAGAAAATCTATTAAATATACCCGTAATAGGAACTGTTCCTTTTACTCCATTGGAATTAGTAGACGAAGATTCTTTAATGGATTATGACAAAGTTTGTAATCACACTTTTCAGGAAGAGGAAGAGTTGGAAGAAGAATTTAAGAAGCTTTCTAAAGTAGTAAGGGAAAACTTAAATATGGATTATGTATATTCTTTGCTTAAATTGGATTAGGTGAGATTATGGAAATATTAACAGCAGTAATATTGGATTGGATAATAGGGGATCCTCAAACTTTCCCTCATCCTGTTAGGCTAATGGGAAGGCTGATATCTTTTGAAGAAAAGATAGTGAGAAAAGTTTTTAAAGTGAAGAGTAAAAATCTAAAATTTGGAGGTTTCTTAATAGTAGTTTTAAATATTTCCCTTGCTTTTATTGTGCCTCATTTAATATTAAAAGATATAGAGAAATATAAAACACTATATAAGATTATAAACATATACCTTATATACACCTGCATTGCAGCCAGATGTTTAGACAAAGAAGCAATGAAGGTATATTATGCCCTGGGGAAAAGCCTTGAATCCGCTAGATATAAACTTTCCTTTATAGTGGGAAGGGACACCAATGACCTTTCAGAAGAAGAAATAATAAGGGCTGCTATAGAAACTGTGGGGGAAAATACTTCCGATGGAGTAATTGCACCCTTATTCTATATTATGCTATTGGGAGCTCCAGGTGGTTTGATGTATAAGATGGTGAATACTATGGATTCTATGCTTGGATATAAAAGTGAAAAATATATGGACCTAGGCTTTTTTCCAGCAAAGGTTGATGATTTATTTAACTATATTCCTGCTAGGCTTACAGGTTCTTTAATGTGTATATCCTCAATATTTAGGTTTGATGTAAAAAATGGATTAAAGATAATGATAAGGGATAGAAAGAACCATAAAAGCCCTAATGCACCTTATCCAGAAGGAGCAGTGGCAGGACTTCTAAATATACAGTTAGGAGGCGAAAGTTCTTATTTTGGTCAGGTGGTAAAAAAGCCAACTATAGGGGATAGGATTAGAAAGGCTAATAGGGAAGATATTAAACGGACCATTGAGATTATGTATAGCAGTGAAATATTACTTTTATTGCTTTATGTAGCAATATACATTTTAGGCAGGTGAAAAAATGAGACATGGCGGAGATTTGATAAGCTATAAAAAATATTATGAGGGAGAATTAATAGACTTTAGCAGTAACATAAACCCCTTGGGATTTCCAGAAGGCTTGGAAAAGGAATTAATAAATAGTTTATCCCATATGACAAGTTATCCAGATATAAAGTATAGGTGTCTTAAATCCAGCATATCTAAGTATTTAAACTGTGATATGGAAAATGTGGTAGTAGGTAATGGTGCGGTGGACATAATAGACAATTTCACTCAAATCTATCCTAGAATAATAGTTATTCTACCTTCCTTTTCTGAATATGAAGAAAGGGCATTAATCCATAATAAGGAAGTAATTAGATTAAAATATAAGGAAGACTTTACAATAGATTTAGATTCCATAGAAAAGGTAGTAAACCATAAAGCTCTACTGGTTCTGGGGAATCCCAATAATCCAACAGGCTTAAGGATAGAAAGAGAAACTTTAATTAAACTATATGAAATAGTAAAGCAAAAGGAAGGATACCTGCTTTTAGACGAAGCTTTTTATGAGTTTTGTCCAGTGGATTACGATAGTATTGAAATATTTAAGAAGGATAGTTATAAAAATATAGGAATAATCAGGGCTGCTACAAAGTTCTTTGGCCTTCCAGGTATCCGCTTAGGTTATGCTTGTGTATCTAAAGATATTAAAGAAAAATATGAAAAAGTAGAACTGCCCTGGAGCGTTAATGCTTTAGCGGATAGGGTTGGTAGGTATATTTTCAAATGTAAGGATTATATAAAGAAGAGCCAAGATTATATGGAAAGAGAAAGGAATTTTTTGTTAGGTAGGCTGGCTAAAATCCAAGGGATTAGGCCTTATCCAACCCACAGCAATTATATACTTATAAAATTGTTGAAATGGAAGGAAGATTATGTATTTGAGTTTTTCTTAAAAAGGGGCTTGATAATTAGAAAATGTTCAAGTTTTAATGGATTGGACAATACTTATATAAGAGTAGCCATAAAAGATAGAAACAGCAACATAAAGTTAATTGAAACCTTTAAAGAATTGGAGGAAATAATATGAAGACCATAATGATTACAGCTCCTCAAAGCAATGAAGGTAAGACTTTAATTACCCTTGGTCTAATTAGAGCTTTTAAAAATAGGGGATTAGATGTGTCAGCTTTTAAAGCTGGACCAGATTTTGTTGATACTAGCTATTTAGCCTTGGCTTCAAGGAAAAGGGCAGGAAATTTGGACATGCATATGATGGGAGAGGAAGGAATAGAAAAAGCTATATCGATGAACAAAGGGGAATATGGCGTGGTAGAAGGGGCAATGGGCTATTTTGATGGAATATACAATACCTTTGAAAATTCTAGTTACCATATATCTAATATGTTAAATATAAATGCCATTCTTGTTTATACACCTAAGGGAGAGATGTTTTCAGTCGTTCCCAAAATTAAAGGTATGGTTGATTTTCCAAAATCAAAAATAAAGGGTATCATCTTTAATAAGGTAAATAAGTCAACCTATGTGCTGTTAAAAGAAATAGTAGAAGAACATATTGGCATAAAGGTATTAGGCTATATAGAAAGTCACGAAGAACTTAATTTAGGAGAGGGATACCGTGGATTAGTCCAAAGCATGGAAAATAAAGATGCTGAGGGAATAATCGAAAGAACTGCAGAAATCCTGGTTAAAACTGTAGATCTAGATGGCATAATCAAGTTAATGAAGGACTTGAAAGTAAGTGACTATCAATATCCAAAGAAAAGGGATATTAAGGTTGCCATAGCCTATGATGAAGCTTTTTTATTCTACTATAGTGAGAATTTAAAACTTCTGGAAAACATCTGTGACGTAGAATACTTTTCTCCCATAAAGGATAAGGAAGTGCCAAAATTCGATTTACTCTATATTGGTGGAGGATATCCAGAACTATATAAAGAAGAACTTTCTCAAAATAAAACTATGATTAACTCCATTAGAAAAATGGCAGAAGAAGGAGGACATATATATGCCGAATCTGGCGGATTCATGTATTTAGTTGAGGACATAGAAGGATATCCTATGGTAGGTATATTAAAAGGGAAGGCCCATATGACGGATAGGCTCCAAAGATTTGGATATTCAAATATTAGGCTGAGGGAGGATACTATATTAGGCAAAAAAGGAGAGAGGTTAAAAGCTAATGAATTCCACCGTTCTGCTATAGAGATAGAAGACAGGCCCTTATTTGATATAAAAAAGGCTAAAAGTGAAAGAAGTTGGCAATGTGGATATGGATATAAAAATGTATTAGCTGCTTATTCGCATATTAATTTCTTAGGTAATATGAAGGCCCTTAACTATTTACTTGATAGGATAGAAAAGGAAAGATGAGGAGGAGAACTATGTATATAAAAAATCCAATGGAAATAGAAAATAAAAGCATGAATATTATAGAGGAAGTAATGAAGGATACAGCCTTTACTTCGGAAGAGAAGATAATAGTAAAGAGGATGATTCACACTACAGGCGATTTTGAGTACAGAAAGATAATTGATTTTAGGGGGAATTTCGTCAGGAAGGCTCTGGACAGCATAAAAGAAGGGGGAGTTATATTTACTGATAGTAAAATGGCCTATATGGGAATAAATAAGAGAGCCTTGTCTAAGACCAAATGTAGTCTAAAATGCTTTATTGATGGTGAAAAAGCCTATGCTCTATCTAAAGAATTAAATACTACTCGCTCCCAAGCAGCTGTAGATCTAGCTGTAGAGGAAGGAATAGATATGTTTGTAATAGGAAATGCACCTACAGCCTTATTTAGATTATTGGAATTAGTAAAGGAAGGAAAAGTTAGTCCTAAATTTGTAGTAGGAGTTCCAGTAGGTTTTGTAGGAGCAGCCGAGTCAAAAGAGTATTTAAGGGAGTTTAATATTCCTTCCCTTTCTACAATAGGCACAAAAGGGGGGAGTAATGTAGCTGCATCTGTTATCAATGCTCTATTATACATGGTGGAAATAAGATGAAATTAGATATGTATGTAATAAAGGATGGAAAAAGACTAAGATGTGGTTATACCACTGGTTCCTGTGCTGCCGCAGCTAGTAAGGCAGCAGTGTTTATGCTTGAAACTGGTAAAATTCCCAAATATGTTGAAATAGATACTCCAGCAGGAGTAAAGTTAAAACTTGAAATAAGCGATCCTAGGATTGAAAAGGGTAAAGCTTCCTGTTCAGTAATAAAAGATAGTGGCGATGACCCGGACGTAACAGATGGGATTAAAATATATGCCCAGGTGGAAAAAAGGGAAGATGCAGAGATATTCATAGATGGAGGAACAGGCATAGGAAGGATTACCAGGAAGGGATTGTTTGGAAAAGTCGGAGAAGCTGCAATAAACCCCGTTCCTAAAAGAATGATAAAAGAAGAAATAAGAAAGATTTCCCCTAAAGGTTATAATGTGTTGATCTATGCTCCACAAGGAGAAGATATTGGTAAAAGGACTTATAATGAAAATATTGGAATTAAAGGTGGCATATCCATTATAGGTACTAAAGGCATAGTATATCCCATGTCTCAAGAAGCGTTGATAAAGACCATATACATGGAAGTAGATGCTGTAGAAGATAAATATGGCAAGGAGAAAATAGTTTTAGTGCCTGGGAATTATGGAGAAAAACTGGCAAAATCCTTAGGGCTAAAGGGTGGTATAGTAAAGGTTTCCAACTTTATTGGAGATAGTATTCTCTATATATACAGTAAAGGGTTCAAATCTATGACCTTAGTAGGGCATATAGGAAAGTTCGCCAAACTATCAATAGGAATATTTAATACACATAGCAGTGTTTCTGATGCACGGATGGAAGCTTTTATCTATTATCTATCTTTAAAAGGAGCACCTAAGTCCTTACTAGAAAGTGTAAACAATTGTTTGACAGCTGAGGAAGGATTAAATCTTTGTATTGAAGCAGGGTATGGGAGTATTGTAGAGGACATGGAAAAAGGAGCGGAAGAAAGGATTAAACGATATCTTAAAGATGAAGATTATCCGATAAAGGTAATTATCTATTCTATGGAAAGGGGGTTTAATATGGGGTAGTAGTAGCTGGCATAGGTCCCGGAAATCCTAAGTATTTAACTGTGGAAGTAAAGGAGGCAATAAAAAAGTTTGATAAGGTGGTAGCCTTTGGAAGGGTTTCTAGTTCATTAAAGCATATTAGAGAGGATATAAAAACCATAAATAAGGTTACTCATATAGATTATTTTCTTAAAGAATATGATGATATTTTGATACTAGCCTCAGGAGACCCTTGTTTTTATGGAATTGTTGAATATCTTAAGGGAAGGAATATAAAGATTGAGAAGATAATGCCTGGGATATCATCTTTCCAATATATGATGGCAAGACTTTATAAAAGCTGGCATGAGGCAAATTTTATATCTTTGCATGGAAGGGATGGAAACTTAGAAACTGTGAAAGATCATAAATTATCTATAGTTCTTACCGATGAAGAAAATACTCCTTCTAAAATTTCTAATAGATTATATGAAGTAGGAATAAAAGGTAGGATATATACAGGATTCAATCTTTCTTATGAGGATGAAAAAATAATAAAGAAGGAAGTAGGAGAAAAAATAGATGATATTTCTCCTTTAGCTGTGGTGGTGATAGAGAATGAGATGGATTAGAGATGAAGAATTTATACGTGGGAAAGTTCCCCTGACTAAGTTCAATATTCGAGTGCTTACTATGGCTTATTTATCCATCGAAAAAGGAGACAGGCTACTAGACATTGGTGCAGGTACAGGAAGCATATCCATAGAAGCAAGCTTACAAGGAGCAAGGGTTTGGGCCATAGAAAAGAATAAAGAAGCTATAGATATTATAAAAGAAAACAAAAGCAAATTTAATGTAAATTTAGATTTAATCCACGGGGAAGCGCCCGATGCCTTACCCAATATAAAGTTTAATAAGTGTTTCCTAGGAGGTAGTGATGGCAGGTTAGAAAACATATTTGAATACTTAAAGGATCATTTGGAACTAGAAGGCATACTATGTGCCAATTTTGTAACTCTAAAAAATTTAAACCATTTTCTCCAGTTATTAAAGGATTATGGATATATTGATGTTGAAGTTCAGCTTATCCAATCTTCCTATATGGATCATATAGGACTTATGAGAGGAAATAACCCCATATTCATAGTAAAAGGAGTTAAAAGATAAATATAGCAAATTCCTTTACTTAGGAAGGAGGACAATAAATGATTAGTTTTGTAGGTGCAGGACCTGGAAATACAGATTTAATAACTGTTAAAGGAAGAAAGCTACTTCAAGAAGCAGATATGGTCATTTATACAGGGAGTTTGGTATCGAAGGATCATTTGAAATGTTGTAAAGATTCTTGTGAAATATACAATAGTGCTTCCATGACTTTGGAGGAAATAGTAGACAAAATGGAGAAGGCAGCAAGAAA
Source organism: Tepidimicrobium xylanilyticum (assembly GCF_900106765.1). Classification (NCBI taxonomy): domain Bacteria; kingdom Bacillati; phylum Bacillota; class Tissierellia; order Tissierellales; family Tepidimicrobiaceae; genus Tepidimicrobium; species Tepidimicrobium xylanilyticum. Next base: position 262,341 of record NZ_FNNG01000002.1, on the reverse strand, counting down.
AGAATTAAAAGTAGTAAGGCTACATACAGGAGATCCTACTATCTATGGAGCTATAAGGGAACAGATGGATTTATTAGATGAAAAAGGTATAGATTATGAAGTTATTCCTGGCGTTAGTTCCTTTACTGCTGCTTGTTCTGCCATAAAAAGGGAGTTTACACTGCCTAATGTAAGCCAAACTATTATTCTAACAAGAATAGAAGGAAAAACCAAAGTACCAGAAGAAGAGAGTTTAGAACTACTTGCCAAACATAAGGCTTCAATGGCCTTATTTCTATCGGTAAGATATATGGATAGGCTAGTAGAAAAGTTAAAAAAGGGTTATGGAAGAGAAGATGTGCCAGTGGCAGTAGTGTACAAGGTTACTTGGGAAGATGAGAAAATAATTATTGGAACTCTAAAGGATATAAAAGAAAAGGTAGAAAGGGCAGGAATTACTAAAACAGCCTTAATACTAGTAGGGGATTTTATAAAAGGAGAATATGAAAGATCTAAACTGTATGACCCATCTTTTTCACATGAATATAGGGAGGCCTCTAAATGAAAATTGCCTGTGTATCCTTTACTCAAAGGGGAAAAGAAATAGGGAATAAATTAGTAAAATTAAGTTCTAGGGCAAATAGATACACTATTTATCACTTTATTAATAACGAAATCAATGGAGGTGTAAAATCCATAATGCCTTATTTAGTAAAGGAATATGAAGGCTTAATTTTCATATCTGCTACAGGCATTGCTGTTAGATTTATGAAGCCCTACATTAGAGATAAAACTCAAGATCCCGCTGTAGTTGTAGTAGATGATGGGGGCAAATTTGCTATTAGCCTTTTATCAGGGCATATAGGGGGCGCTAATGAATTAGCCCAATGGGTAGGAAGCACTTTAAAAGCTATTCCCGTTATTACTACTGCTTCAGATAACAGGGATATAGAATCCATAGACCTTTTTGCCATAAAAAACAATTATCATATGGAAAATAAGGATAGTATAAAGGAAATTACTGCCATGATGGTAAATGGAAGTAAAGTAGGTTTTTATTCAGAAATGGAAGAAATTATTGACTACGACAATTTAACAATATTAAGCAATCCTAAAGATATAGACCCTTCCATTGAAGGAATTATTATAGTAAGTTCTAAAACAGGGATAAAAATTCCTTCTAATAAATACTGTCTTCTTATACCTAAAAATATAAATATAGGCATTGGCTGTAGAAAGAATGTAGAAGGGAAAAGAATAATAGAGTTAATTGAAAATACATTGGGCCGATTGAGTTTATCACCTAAAGGAATTAAGACAATAGGAACTGTAGAAGTAAAAAGGGGAGAAACCGGTATAATAGAAGCTTGTAATTACTTTAATTGTCCTTTAAAAATTTTTTCCTTGGAGGAAATAAAAGAGATTGAGGATAAATTTCCAAAATCCCATTTTGTAAAGGAAACCATAGGAGTATACTCGGTATCAGAACCCTCTGCTTACCTATTAGGTGGAAAGATGTTAGCTGCAAAAATCAAAAAAGATGGGATAACCTTATCCATAGCAAAGGAGGCTTACAAAGAATGATTTGAATAATAGGTGGAACCAGTGAATCTAGAAAGCTTATAGATAGAATAAAGGATTTAGAAAATTTTGTTATTACCGTTGCGACGGTTAGTGGGAAGGAGTTTATCCAAGGTTCAAACCTTCATATTGGAAGAATGGGCTATAAGGATATGGTAAAATTTATTGCTAAAAACAACATATCTTTAATAGTCGACTTAACCCATCCTTATGCAGAGGAAGTTACAGAAAATGCAAAGAAAGTAGCTGCAGAAAAGGATATAAGGTATATAAGATATATTAGAAGGAAAGTAGGTCCTAAAACTAAGGCCATATATTTAAAAAATTATGAAGAAGCCTATGACTATATTTCTAAATTGCAAGGAACGATATTTTTTACTACAGGGTCAAAGAATATAGGGGATTTTGAAAATATACGAGGTGAAAATAGATTCATCTATAGAGTACTTCCAGCATTGGAAAGTATCGAAATATGTAGGAAATATGATATTAAACTAAGGGATATAGTTGCAGTTTTAGGGCCATTTACTAAAGATTTTAATAAAGCCATGTTTAAAGAGTATCAGGTAGATTATGTAGTTATGAAGGATAGCGGAGACGAAGGAGGCACCTTAGAAAAAATAAAGGCCTGTGAAGAGTTAGGAATAATTCCGATTGTAGTAGGGAGGGAAATGGAAGAAGGATATGACAACTTGGATGCCATAGAAGAAATAATAAGGAGGCATAAGGATGAAAAATTCCTATAGATTCTATAGAAACATCGATTGTGAATATTTTCCTTGTCATAATGTAAAAGATGAAGAAAATTTTAATTGCTTGTTCTGTTATTGTCCCCTATATTTTTTGGAAGAATGTGGGGGAAACTACTTTGACAATAATGGAATAAAGGACTGCACTGACTGCTTAATACCTCACAGTCCAAGGGGTTATGACTATATAAATGAAAAAATAATGGAAATAAACAAGCAAAAAAGGAGAACGAATACATAATGGGATGGCTAGCCATCCCATTAAATATCTATACCTAAGAATTTCTTAACTAGTATACCAACTATAAAGGATAATCCAGCTACAGAAAGGCTTATTGTAGCCATTTCTAAAAATCTCTTCTTAAAGGGCAAGTCTTTTGCTACTGATATATAATAGGTAAAAGATAATATTATTAGTACTACTATTATTAACATGGTAACTAAAGCGTGTATGTATTTGCTGTTTGGGAATATTAGATATGGTAATACTAACAATATTACTGCAACGATATACATTACTCCAGTATATAGGGCGGATTTTTTAGCATCGGCATTGCCTTCGGATCTAGCAGATAAGTATTCAGATGATGCCATTGACAATGTTGCCGATATTCCTGTAATTAGTCCGGATAAAGCTACTAATTTATTGTTTTGCAGAGCAAAACTCAATCCTGCCAGAGTTCCAGTTAACTCTACCAATGCGTCATTTAATCCTAAAACCATGGAACCAACGTATTGCAAGCGGTCTTCATCTAGCATATTTATGAGAGCTTCTTCGTGTTTCTGTTCATCGAGATATATCTTATGAGCTTCAGGAACCTCTTTAGTCAGCAGTGCATAGCTATTTTGAGATACTACTTCTCCTTTTTCCATTAATTTAATGACGAAAGTATATCCTAGTATTATGCTTAATAATGAATATATAGTAACTTTTAACTTTTGTGGTTTAAGTTCTCTTTTGGTATATTTGCTCCATAGCTTACTATGCATTCCTTCTTCCCTTCCAATACGCTGAAGTATTTCTCTATCCCCTTGTTTTTTAACTCTCTTGGCTAAATTCATGTAGATAGCATGTTCGGTAATCTCGTTTTGCTGGAGTTTAAGAATGGTTTGTGATGTTTTTTTTGATATTTTAGAATCAGTTTCCATGTTTACACCTCCTATAACAGTATCAGAAATCCTCTAAATAAGCAGACTCAAGGCAAATATACAACAATGATATAATATTGTCAAGTTTAACTAAAGAGGGCTTTCAATTATTTAAATATTGAAAAAATAAATATTTGTAAAAAAATAATATATAATAATAGTTGCATAGTAAGCATAAGTTTGCTTTCTTTTATCAATTATTAAAAGAGGAGTGTGAATGGATGCAGAATCATTCTATGGGAAACATTGAGAATATGGGCTCTAATTATGATGCAAAATCTAATTCCAATAGGAATTTGAAAAGAGCTGTTAGTATAGAAGGGTTTGTATGTTTAATAGCACTTATTTTATTCTTTGGAGTTTTAGGGTACAAAATGGGTCTTATAAATGCAATAAACACCCTTTTAAACACTGCTTATGACCTTTTAATGAGCACTGTATTTCGGATAATGGCCATAGCTGTAGTAGCAGGGGCTATAGGGAGTATACTAACGGAATTTGGAGTTATTTCCCTGGCAAACAAATTGTTATCATCCTTAATGAAACCTCTTTATGGTCTACCTGGGGCAAGCGTTATCAGTGTGTTCACTACATATTTATCTGACAATCCCGCTATATTAACTTTAGCAGAAGACAGAAGATTTCGTAGGTATTTTAAGAAATATCAGATGCCTGCACTAACTAATCTGGGGACATCGTTTGGAATGGGGTTGATAGTTTCTATTTTCATGATGGGAATACCAAGTTATAGTGGAGAAAGCTTTATTCTGCCAGTACTAATTGGTAATATTGGAGCCATAATTGGAAGTATTGTATCTGTTCGACTAATGCTTTTACATACCAAAAAAATATATGGAATTGATGAAGAGGCAGAAGAATTTGATGGAGATGATTATGATATAGTGGAGTTCAGGGAGGTAAGAGAAGGTAATATTGCAGAGCGTTTAATGGACGCAGTATTGGAAGGAGGAGCTTCTGGCGTTAAGGTGGGTTTTGCAATCATTCCGGGAGTACTAATTATATGCAGCATTGTTATGATGTTATCTAACGGGCCTTTGGAAACTGGCATCTATACTGGAGGAGCCTATGAAGGAATAGGCCTATTTCCTTGGATTGGTGAAAAGTTAAGCTTTATAATTAAACCCCTATTTGGATTTACATCTTCAGCTGCTATTTCCGTACCTATTACAGCTTTAGGAGCAGCTGGAGCTGCCATTGGAATAGCTGCTAATATGGTTAAAGCAGGACTAGCTTATGCCCATGATGTTGCAGTATTTACAGCTATGTGCATGTGTTGGAGTGGCTATTTAAGCACTCACGTGGCTATGATGGATGGATTAAATTTTAGAAACTTAACAGGAAGGGCAATACTTAGTCATACCATAGGTGGAATAATTGCAGGAATTGCAGCAAATTGGATATTCAAGTTAGTAACTATATTTATGTAAGAAGTTGAAAAATACTTATTTATATTCGGTTTATTAGTTTATCTAGTTATGTGGATTATAGGCGGGATATTGATTTATCTTGCAATCAAAAAAGATATGGAACCAACTTTACTGCTACCTATAGGGTTTGGAACCATATTAGTTAATCTACCCTCATCTGGTGCAGTAACTCAAGTAATTGATGGAGTAAAGGAGATAGAGATTATAGATGTATTATTTGATGCTGGTATATCTAATGAACTGTTTCCTTTATTGCTATTCATAGGAATTGGTGCAATGATTGATTTTACGCCTTTGTTAACCAACCCAAAGATGTTATTCTTTGGAGCAGCAGATGGTCCTACTTCAATATTTGTGGCCAACTATTTTAATTCAAACTATATAGGAGCTATTGTAGTTGCAGCCTATTCTTACATGGCCTTAGTTCCAATAATTCAGCCTTTTGTAATTAAAAAGCTGACTACCAGAAAAGAACGCTTTATAAGGATGGAAGCTAGGAGGGAAGATGTTTCTAAAACGGCTAAAATACTATTTCCAATTTTGGTAACCATCATAGCAGGTATAATGGCATCAAAATCTGTGGCTTTAATCGGATTTCTGATGTTTGGTAATTTAATTAGGGAATGTGGAGTTTTAAACTCCCTGTCCGAGACCGCACAAAATGTCCTTGCAAACTTTATAACCATATTCTTAGGAATTACTATTTCAACTAAAATGCAAGCAGAACTTTTCTTAACGAAAGAAACCCTCATGGTATTATGCCTTGGATTGATTGCCTTTGTATTTGATACGGTAGGCGGAGTTCTTTTTGCTAAGATTATCAACTTGTTCAGCAAGAAGAATATTAATCCAATGGTGGGGGCTGCAGGAATTTCAGCTTTTCCTATGTCAGCTAGAGTTGTGCATAAGATGGGCATTCAAGAGAACCCCCATAATTTTCTTTTAATATATGCAGTAGGTGCAAACGTAACGGGTCAAATAGACTCGGTAATAGCTGGTGGATTTATAATTAATCTGGTAAGCAAAATATTATAGGTTAAAGTTAAGCATAGGAGGAATAGTATGAATATAGATGCTTTTTTACAGAAATTGCCTATTGGAGCATATGGACTTGGCAGTACTTTTTTTGCCATGGTAATAATATATTTTGGTATAGGGGTTTTGAGAAAGGTATTCACAAATTAATAAGATATGAGAAGTAAGCTGCAATAGATTATTGTAAACGAAAACATCTTTAGTTAATTTATATAACTAAATTGGCTAAAGGTGTTTTTTGTTTTAAGGATTTATTTCACATGCATTGACAAGAATATTAAAATAGGGTATTATTTTTTAGTAAATTAGTAGATTACTAATTTACTAAAACTTAAATTTGAGGAGGGGAGAATATTGAAAATACCAACTACGTTAAAACATAAACCAGTGATTGTATCCGAAAACTATGAGAATGTTGATGGAAGATATGCTTATAATTCTGATGCCAAGGGTCTTTCGTTAGGATTAGCCCAGTGGAATGATAGGGGAAAAGTGGATATTTCTGCTAAAGTTTGGAGGCATACGGGAGGCAAATGGTCTAGACAATCTGAAGAACTACCACTTCATAGAGTACTTGATTTGGCAATTTTTATTTGCAAAACTAAGCAGTATTTTCAGGAGGATGCTTATAAAATGGGAAAATTATATGATGCAAATAGCCCCATAATAGATAGAATAGGGTTACAAGGAGATGCTATGACATTAGCCGTGTGTACAGATAATGAAAAAATTGATGAGGATATTAAGCTATTTAGGCAAGCTCTTAGCGATGATGATGAGCTTATAGGGGAGCGCTTACGTACATTATCCAGAATATTAAAGGAGATGGGCTATTAAGTATGGATAGAAAAAAGGAATTAAAAGAACAATATAAGATGATGAAACCACATATGGGAGTATTTATCATAAAATCCAACTATAGTAATAAATGTTTTGTAGAATCTTCTAATAATCTAAAAGCTACTGTTAATAGTATCCAATTTAAATTAAATTTTGGCAATCATCCCAATAAAGAATTACAAATGGACTGGAAGGAATACGGAGAAAGTAGCTTTATAATTAAAATATTGGAAAAGCTCGAGTATGATGAAGATGAGTCCAAAACTGATTACAGTGAGGAATTAGAAATACTTAAAATGGTTTGCAAGGAGAAACTGTTAAATGAGGGCATTGAGTTTTATTAGTTTGTTCTAAGTATTAATGACTTTGAAGCTTAGTTAGGAAAGTTTTCTTTATTTATAAAAATAAAGGGAATTTTTTTTCGTTATGCTAAATATTTATTGTATAATAATAGTACAAAATAATGTTTTTGTGATTTATAAAACAATTATATTTTAACTAAAGGGGGATATTATGCAATATAGAAGTTTTACCAAGGACAACATTAAAGTATCAGCTCTAGGGTTTGGGTGTATGCGATTTCCAACACTTGATAATGATTCGAGCAAAATAGATGAAGTAAAAACCATAGAAATGCTAAGATATGCGATAGACCATGGAGTTAATTATATTGATACAGCCTACAATTATCACCAAGGAAATAGCGAATATATGGTTGGTAAGGCTTTAAAAGATGGATATAGGGATAAGGTTTATCTGGCTACAAAACTTCCTAGCTGGTTAATAAAAAACTATGAAGATTTTGATAAATACTTAAATGAACAGCTTAAAAAGCTTGATACGGAGTATATTGATTTCTATCTTTTACATACTTTGAATAAGGAATTTTGGGACAATCTAAAAAGTCTAGATGTTTTTAAATTTTTAGAGAATGCCAAAAGAAGTGGCAGGGTTAAATATGTAGGGTTTTCCTTCCACGATGAGTTAGATGTATTCAAAGAAATCATCGTCTCCTATGAATGGGATTTTTGCCAGATACAGTTAAATTACTTGGATAGGAGTTATCAAGCTGGAGAAGAAGGGCTTAAATTTGCCTATAATAAAGGTATATCCGTAGTTATAATGGAGCCTATTAAAGGAGGGAAACTAACAAACCCATCAGGTGAAATAAAATCGGTATGGGATTTAAGTGAGACCAGGAGAACTCCTGCTGAATGGGCCCTTAGATGGGTGTTAAACCATGAGGAGGTATCCGTTTTGTTGAGTGGAATGAGTACATTGGATCAAGTTAAAGAGAATATAGCAACTGTATCAAATGCAACTCCTAATTCTTTAACTGAAGAAGAGATTCAATTAATAGATAAGGTAACGGAAATTTATGGACAAAAGGTAAAAGTGGGATGTACCGGATGTGAATACTGTCTTCCTTGTGAGGTAAATGTTAATATTCCATATATATTTCAATTGTATAACGATATATACGTATTTGGAACAGAAGTAAACTCCAAAAGGCTATATAAATCCTATATCGAAAATGGTAAGGATGCATCTAAGTGTATGGAATGTGGAAAGTGCGAAGCTCTCTGCCCTCAAGGCCTTGAAATAAGAGAACACCTTAGACAGGCTCACTTGGTATTGGCTGATTAATGCATCTTAAAATTTCAACCTCTCGTGTAATATTCATTACAGGGAGGTTTTTTATAAAATTAGAAATAAAGAAGGTAAAATAGTGTTTTTGTAGAATAAAAAATAAAGGTATATTTTGTAGAAGCAAATAGAGACCAGTTGTATGGAATTAATTGTTGGGGGTTATTGAATGAAAACTCAAGGATTTAATGCTCATACAAAGTATAGGATATTACAACATGCTTTAAAAGGCAATAATATCTCAAAAACGTGTGAATTATTTGGAATTTCAAGGACTACTTTTTATAATTGGAAAGCTGCTTATCAGAAGTTTGGCATTGCTGGATTAGAAAATAAGGAACCAAAAAAACCAAAAATGCCAAATAAGGTTTCAAAAACTATTGAACGAGATATATTAGCTTATGTGGAAAAATATCCTGAAGATGGTCCTAGGCGTATTTACTATGAGTTAAAAAGTGAAGGAATCAATGTTGGGGAGACAGGAATATATAATGTGTTGAAACGCAATAATCTAAGTAAAAAAGAGCAGAGAATAGAATATTCTAAGAATAGAACATTGTCCAATAGAACTAATAGGAGTTTATATAAAAAAATACCTAAATTTATTGATGTAGAAAAAAGATATCCAGGATATTTGGTGATTCAAAGAATAGATTTTATGGGTACTTTTGATGGTATCGGTAGGATTTATCAATATTGTTTTTATGATACTACTTCAAAATGGGCGGAAGTGAAGCTATACAATAGAAAACAAGATATAGATATCTGGCACTATTTTGAGGTTAAATTGGTATATCTATTGGATACATTCAATTTGACTATTGAAAATCTAGTTACTGAAAGAGAAAGAGAGTTTTTGCCCTATTTTGTAAAAGGAGATAAGCATAATTCGATTATAGAAGAATACAACATAAACCATTTATTTATATCTTCAGATGAAACCGATATATTTAACGGTATAAGGGAATTCAATGAATTTTTAGTTAAAGAGTTTTACAATAAGATTCTAATAAATGAAAAACTGGATTCCTTTATAAAAGTAGAAAATAGGATCAATAGTTTTATGAGAGAGTATAACTTTACAAATGTAATTTCCGAAGGCCCAAACGAAGGGAAAACACCTGCAGAAGCAGTTCTTGACAGAGCCATAGAAAACGGTACGGATTTGGATACGCTGCCTCTTTGGCTTTTAGCATTGATAAATTCTCCACGACGAGGTGTAAAGGATGAGTAAAAATGATTGTAAGATAGCTGTTATAGGTGGAGGCCTTTCTGGACTTGTACTAGCAGAAGGTCTGCAGCACAAAGGATATAAATATGTAACCCTTTTTGAAAAGAATGTACGTCTTGGAGGTAAGTTATATACTATATGGTATAAGGGAAGGTCATATGAATTAGGTGCTATTTTTGGGCTCCCCTCTTATTCAAATCTTAGAGCTCTGATGAATAGACTAAATATTAAAGCTGATGGGCCTAAACTATCACGAACCAATTATAATGCTGATGGAGAAAAAATAATACCAATACCGAAGAAGGATTTACATGGATTTATTGAAGAAATCCAAAGATTACCTAATATATTAGATGCCTATAAATCTTTAAAAAATCCTAATATAAAAAATATAGAACCTGCTCTTATGCTACCTTTTTCAAAATGGTGTGATCTACACGATTTTAAAGTGTTAAAAACTGTTTATGTACATTATTTCACCATATTTGGATTAGGAAATATTAATGAAGTACCTGCCCTTTATGTATTGAGAATCATGAACTATAGCCATTTGATGTGTTTTATGGATATTCCTCAATTTTACACATGGGAAAGAGGGGTTTCCATATTAGCAGAAAGTTTGGCAAATAGAATAAAGGATATTAGACTTGGACAAGAAGTAATAGATATAAAGCTATCTGATAGAGATACTTTGTGGATTGAGACCCCCTTTGAAAGATTGGAATTCAACAAGGTAATTATTACTTCACCTTTAGACCAATTTTCTGATTTAGATTTTTGGGATGAGGAAATGAAAAAATTCCTTAAGAGCATAAAATACCAGTATTTCAATGTATATGCATTTATTGTAGACAATGTTCCTAAAGGTTGTGGTTGTATATTGGATAACTTATCACCTGATAGACGAGGCCATATTACCATATGGGATGCTAGATGGAACATCACTGGAAATGAAGGGATGGTAATACTATATGCATATAATCCGCCTGAAAATTCTGACAAATCTGCATTAGACTACATAAAGGAAGACTTATCAAGATTGGGTATAAAAAATCCAAGATTATATCAGGCTAAGCAGTGGAAACATTGTCCCTATGTAGATACTCAAGTTTTAGAACAAGGATTTTATGATAAGATGGATGCTATGCAAGGGAAAAACAATGTTTTCTTGGCCGGTGAAATTATGAGTATACTCTCAATAGAAAACAGTATACAATACTCAGAATATATATTAGAAAGATTTTTTTAAAACCTCCTATAGTCGGGAGGTTTTACTTTATCATACCTAAAGTAAGATAATTCAGAAATGATCAAATATATTTTACATTCAAGTAAACTTTATATAATTATTAAATTATATCTCTATAAACATAGATAAAACCAAATATATATAGAATCATATATGTTAATAAAACTTGAAATAAAATTTATATAACTTTGATATTATCAAGGATTTACAATTTTGACACTTCACGGATCATTAGCTACAATTAAACTTGATAAAATAATAACGAACTCTACTATCCAATATTGTTTCATTTTAACCCATGGTTTATGAAAGAATATATTATAAGTTTATAATAAAAAGGTGGTGATAAAATTCAACAGGTAATGTAAAGTATTAGTTATTGATGTATATCGTTTATTGAGGAGGATTGTCTATGTTTACATTCAATTATGCTGAAGGTGCAACTCTATTTTCAGCTTGGGGAATGTGGTTTTTAGTCCTTATTGGGTTATTCTTATTTAATGAGTTTTCAAGAAGGTCTAAAATAGGTGCATTTATTAGCTTTATAGTCCTACCAGTATTTTTGTCCATACTTTGGTTTACTGTGTTGAAAGATACAACCTATACTGATTGGTTTCACTTGGCAAAAGTTTATTCTGCTACTGCAGGTTGTATAGGCTTTTGGTTTATTAGACATTATGAGAAAAAAGATAAAGTTACTGGGGAAGTGAAATGGCGCCTTTGCGAAAAAAAGTCAGCATTAATCTTCCCTCCACTAATTCTTGCTATTAATATTCTAGAAGCTGTAATTCGAGATATTCAAATAGGTAATCTTGGACTTAATAAGGAGTTATTTGAAGGTCAAATTATGATGAGTGGCTCATGGAATTATATGAATGCTATTGCAGGTATACTAAATATTATAACCATTACTGGATGGTTTGGGATTATTATTAGAAAAGAAACTGAAAAGGATAAGAGCAAGGATATGCTTTGGCCTGATATGATGTGGTTTTGGATAATTGCTTATGATTTATGGAATTTTGCTTATACATATAATTGTTTACCTGGCCATTCATGGTATTGCGGTTTAGCATTATTGTTGGCACCAACTCTATGTGCTTTTACATTAGGAAAAGGAGCATGGCTACAACATAGGGCCCATACATTGGCTATTTGGTGTATGTTTGCTCAAACTTTTCCAAATTTCCAAGATCAAGGGAAATACATGGTAATATCCACATATAATCCTAACATATATCTTACTGTAAGTTTTCTTGCATTAATTGCTAATGTAGCTGTATTCATTTATATGATCTATAAAGTAAAAGTTACTAAAAGAAATCCATATCTGGGAGAATTATATACAGATTTGTCTGGATATAAAAAGATCAAAGCCCTTGGTGAACCTTCAATCCTTGATTCTCAATTTATATCTTAACAAATTCTACCCCTTACTAAATCGATCATTTAGTAAGGGGTATTTTACTTCTTTTAAATTTCACTTTATTTTACATTCGAGTAAAGTTAACAATAATATATCTATATCCTTCAAAATACAAGTTGACCTAAGGCATACATTTTTTTTTTAGTGTAAACTAAACATGAAACAAAATGAGTGCAAAGCAAGAAAAAACAAGGTTTACAAAGTTTGACACTATTTTTAATATTAGCTACAATTTAATTGATAAAATGATAACAATTCCTAATAAATTCCTTTATTTAGATTAAATCATTGAGGGGGAGTAAAATGAATCAGAAATTATGGTATGAATGTGTAAGGTTTCATGGGCATGAATGTCCAGGATTAGCTATTGGATTTAGGGCATCTCAAATAGCAATGGAGAAGATGGAATTAAATTTTTCACAAGATGAAGAAATTGTATGTATAACAGAAAATGATGCCTGTGGTGTGGATGCGGTTCAATATGTAACGGGCTGTACTCTAGGAAAAGGCAATTTGATCTTAAAAGGTACTGGAAAGATGGCTTTTACCTTCATAAGCAGAAAAAATGATAAGGCATTAAGATTACTACTAAAACATGATGATCTCCAAATGGAAAGACATGAAAGACAAGAATATATATTAAAGGGACCAGCAGAAGATTTATTTAAGATAGAGTGGATTAGTATAGAATTGCCAGACAAAGCAAGAAAATTTAATACTGTTATATGTGAAGTATGTAATGAGGGAGCCTCTGAAAATAAAATACGTCTTCAAGATGGAAAGAAAGTTTGTCTAGATTGCTATAAAGAATATTCAAGAGGTTGGTAAATTATGAATATTACAAAAAGCAATAAAGCATCATATCAAAACGCCTTATATAATGAATATTTGATTAGAAATAAAGCAATAATTATTCTCTTGATTATTTTACAAGTAATCGCATTTTTTTTAGCTATAAATGCTGGGGCATCTAACATTAGCCCTAAGGAAGCGATCTTGGCCATATTAGGATTAAGTGATTCCAAATCTATTTCTATTGTACGAAATATTCGTATGCCTAGGATAGTATCAGGTATAATTTCTGGTATTGGATTGTCGCTGGCAGGGTGTATCATGCAAAATAATTTAAGAAATCCATTAGCATCCCCTTCTATCCTTGGAGTATCAAATGCTGCTGCTTTTGGAGCAAATGTAGCAATCCTTCTATTAGGAGCTGGTACCATTGTTAACATAGGCTTGGGAGAGATTCAAATTAACAACCCTTATATGGTAACGATTTGTGCAATCATTTTTTCAATATTATCTACTTTATTAATTATTTTCTTATCTACAATTGGTCATTTCACAATCTACAGTATTATTCTGGCAGGAACGGCATTAAACTCACTTTTTTCAGCAGGTATAATAATTCTTCAATATTTTTCTAGCGATACAACTAAAGTTGCTGCTGCAATCTTTTGGACTTTTGGAGATCTGAGTAGAGCATCTTGGAGAGAAATTGCAATCATGGGGATTGTGGTTTTCATAGCTGTTGTCTATTTTATGAGCCATAGATGGGATTATAATGTGTTGGCTACTGGAGATGAAACTGCCAAAAGTTTAGGAGTAGATGTGGAAAGAATTCGATTTGGTGGAATGGTCATGGCGTCAATTCTAACTGCTGTTACTGTATCTTTTTTAGGCACAATAGGTTTTATAGGTTTAGTATGCCCTCAGATAACGAGAAAGATAGTTGGCAGTGATAATAGATATCTTATACCCGCATCGGCAATTATGGGATCTTTAATATTGCTTATATCTGATACATTGGCTCGGGTGGTATTATCTCCACAAGTGTTACCAGTAGGAGCTGTTACATCCTTTATTGGAGCACCATTATTCCTTTATTTTCTTATAAAGGGGGACATCACTAGATGAGCTTATTAGCTGACAATATAAGTTTTTCCTATTGGAAGGAGGATATTATACGGAATGTAGCCTTTTCAATAGAGGAAGGAGATTGTCTAGCAGTTCTGGGGACTAATGGAGCTGGAAAGTCTACCCTTTTAAAGTGCTTAAATAGGATATTGGAACCTCAAGGAGGTACTGTATATATAAATGGAAAAGATAGTTTTAAGCTAAAAAGGTCAGATATAGCAAAAAACATTGGATATGTACCTCAAAACCATAATTTTACTAAAGAAAGGGTATTCGATACGGTTTTGCTAGGAAGAAAACCATATATAAAATGGTATCTTGGCCAAAGAGATATTAAAATTGTGGAAGAGGTACTGGAGCTGTTGGATTTAAAAGATTATTCTATGCGATATATCCATGAGTTAAGTGGGGGTGAATTACAAAAAGTTATAATAGCTAGAGCTTTGGTTCAAGAACCAAAGATTTTACTAATGGACGAACCAACTAGCAATCTGGATTTGAGAAACCAAGTAGAAGTACTTAATATGATTAAGAAAATTATTAAAAAGAAAAGAATTTCAGCAATAATTACTATTCATGACTTGAATTTAGCTTTACGTTTTGCAAATAAATTTCTTCTATTAAAAGAAGGTGAATGTTTTAATTTTGGAGATGCATCTATTATTAATCCTGAATCCATTAAGCAAGTGTATGATGTTGAAGTGGTGATAAAAGATTATAAAGGAATTCCCGTAATTATTCCTATATAAAATATAGAAAGGAGATTAAAAGGTGGGAAAAAAGTTAAGCCTCCTATTAGTTTTAATAATAAGCAGCATGTGGATTTTAACTAGCTGTAATCAATCAGATGGAATGGTAAATAATGACAGAAGCCTAACTAGTAAAAAAGCTGGTACTGTTGAAATAATAGATATGTCAGGGAGAAGCATTGTTTTAGAAAAACCAGTAGAAAGAGTAGTAGCCATAGGTTCTGCACTAAGAATCTATACTTATATAAATGGTACTGAAAAACTTGTTGGAGCTGAAAGGAATCAACAATCTGCAGAAACCGGCCGTCCTTACATACTGGCTAATCCTGAATTAGAACAACTTCCATTAGTAGGCGAAGGATTTCCTGCTAATCCAGATCCAGAATTGCTGATAAAGGTAAATCCAGACCTTATTATTGCAGGAGATATTTTAGATATAGCAGAGATTGAAGAACTTGAAAAAAAGACTGGAATACCCATAGCAGTTGTTACAACTGGTGTTTCAACAGTTTTTGATGGGGATATGTATAAATCCTTAAGGATAATTGGAGAAATAGTTGATAGAACAGATAGAGCAGAGGAACTAATCGGCTTTATGGAGGGATGTAAAAAGGAGCTTTTAGAACTTACTAAGAATATTCCAGAAGATAAAAAACCGAGTATATACATAGGTGGAGTAAGCTATAAGGGAATGCATGGAATAGAAAGCACTTTAGGCAATTCTCCAATATTAAATGCTATTAGGGCTAAAAATGTTGTCGATGAGCTTGGGAAAACTGGGTCTGTTATGATCGATAAGGAACAGTTATTAGAATGGGATCCTGATGTAATTGTAATTGATGAAAACGGTTTAAATTTAGTAAAGGAAGATTATTCGAAATATCCTGATTATTATAATTCTCTTTCAGCTGTAAAAAACGGAAGGGTTTATGGGCAACTGCCACATACCTCCTACTATAGCAATATTGAAACTGCTATAGCAGATGCATACTTTTTAGGAAAGATACTATATCCTGATGAATTTAAAGATATCGATGTAATAGAAAAAGCGGATGAGATATACACCTTTATGTTAGGTAAACCTTTATACAGCATAATGGCAGATAGATTTGGTGGATATGAAAAAATTGACTTATAAAATAAATATTAAAAGAAAGGTGGTTATAAATGTGAGAGAGTTCAAAGTTATCGAAATCAAGGAGAGTGTTTTTGAAGACAATAATAGACAAGCTGACCTATTAAGGGAAGAACTTAAAAAAAATAAAACCTTCCTATTGAACTTAATGTCTTCACCAGGTTCTGGCAAAACCTCTACTGTACTAAGAACAATTGAAGCCCTTGGGAAAGAGATGAAGATAGGAGTTTTAGAAGCAGATATCGATTCAGATGTAGATGCACGAGCAGTTTTTGATACTGGGACGAAGGTAATTCAACTACATACAGGAGGCATGTGCCATCTTGATGCAGAAATGACAAGGCAGGGCTTAGAAGGCTTAGGTATTGAAGATATTGATTTTGTTATTTTAGAAAATGTAGGCAATTTAGTATGTCCAGCAGAATTTGATACTGGTGCATCCAAAAATGCCATGATTTTAAGCGTACCAGAAGGAGATGATAAGCCTTTAAAATATCCTCTAATGTTTTCAAAGGTAGATGTGTTATTAATCAATAAGATTGATACTCTAGACTATTTTGATTTCAATTTAGAAGCAGTTAAAGAACGAGTCAAGAAGCTAAACCCAGATATAACGATCATTCATATTTCTGCAAAAACAGGAGAGGGAATTGATGAATGGGCAGATTGGCTTCGTAATGAGATTAAAAAGTGGAAAGAGTAGAAAATTTAAGTTAAGGGGGCGATCGTATGGTTAAGCAAAAAGTATTGGATCTTGCTAATCATATTGGTATGAAAAAACCTGGTTCTAAATCAGCATATAAACCCACCGATCCAGAATATATGATTTTAGAGCCAGTTGTTACAGATGAAATGGCAGAAGTGGGGCTTTGCTTGGAGTTTAGAAAACCAAAGAGTGCAGAAGAAGTAGCCCCTTTGTGCGGGAAATCTATAGAAGAAACGGAAAAGCTACTATGGGAATTGGCAATGGCTGGAGTTTGCTTTGTCAATAAAATAGATGGCGTAGATAAATACTGGCTTGATACCTGGGTACCAGGGGTCATGGAAATGATGGTTAATAATAAGGAGAATGTCAGAAAGTACCCGCAAATAGCAGAAGCTTTTGAAGCCTATGGAAGAATAAGAGGTCCAATGACTGCTGGAAATTTTCCAGTGGGCAAAGGGCTCATGAGGGTTATACCTATTGAAACTGCTATTGACGGTGAAACTAGAAGGGCATCCTATGAAGAAATATCCAAATATTTAAATGAGCATGAAATATTTTCAGTATCCGACTGTTCTTGTCGTACATCAAGGGAAATAATGGGAGAAGGCTGTGGACACTTAAAGGAGGATATGTGTATTCAGTTAGGGCATGCTGCTGAATATTACATTAGAACTGGTAGAGGAAGGCAAATTACCCGAGAAGAAGCATTTGAAATTATACGCAAAGCTGAGGAAAATGGCTTAATGCATCAGATACCCAATGTAGATGGGCCAGGTAAAACCCATGCAATATGTAATTGCTGTTCATGTAGCTGTTTTTCTCTTAGAACTGCTACCATGTTTTTGAACAACGATATGATACGTTCAAATTATGTTTCTCGAGTAAATCCTGAAAAATGTGTGGCTTGTGGTCAGTGTGTCCAGGTATGTCCAACTAATGCACTAAAATTAGGGCAAAAGCTTTGTGGGGAAATACAGGTTATTGAAGAAAGAATAGACCTTCCGTCCAATTCAGAATGGGGGCCAGACAAATGGAATCCAGATTATCGTACTAATAGAAAGCATGTGTTAGATTCTGGAACCAGTCCCTGTATCACTAAGTGCCCTGCCCATATACCTGTGCAAGGATACATTAAATTAGCTTCTCAAGGCAGATATACAGAGGCATTAGAATTGATAAAGAAGGAAAATCCATTTCCAGCTGTTTGCGGACGTATTTGTCCTAGACCTTGTGAATCTGCATGTACTAGAGGGAATGTAGATGAACCAATAGCCATTGATGATATCAAAAAGTTTATAGCAGAGCAGGATTTAAATGCGGATATTCGCTATATACCTAAGAAAAGACACGATTATGGAAAGAAAATTGCCATAATAGGGTCAGGTCCATCAGGATTATCCTGTGCCTATTATTTAGCCATAGATGGCTATAAAGTAACTGTATTTGAAAAGCAAGAAGTACTTGGAGGTATGTTAACATTAGGAATTCCTTCATATAGATTAGAAAAGGATGTAATAAATGCGGAAATAGATATATTAAGAGAGTTAGGCGTGGAATTTAAGACTGGAGTGGAAGTAGGAAAGGATATTACTTTAGATGAATTGAGGAAGGAAGGATACGAAGCATTCTATCTTGCAATAGGTGCTCAAGCTGGTAGAAAACTAGGCGTTGAGGGAGAAGATATAGAGGGTGTTATTTCTGGTGTGGATTTTTTAAGAAATGTAAATTTAGGCAAGGATCCGGATATAGAAGGCGATGTTGTTGTAATAGGAGGAGGTAATGTTGCAATAGACGTAGCAAGAACAGCTACAAGAGCTGGTGCTGCTAGCGTTCAAATGTATTGTTTGGAAAGCAGAGAAGAAATGCCTGCACTTGAAGAAGAGATTGAAGAGGCTATCTCAGAAGATATTGTTATTAACAATGGCTGGGGACCTAAACGCATCCTAACTGAAAATAACAAGGTAGTAGGAATAGAGCTAAAAAGGTGTATTTCCGTTTTTGATGGAAACGGAAGATTCAATCCAAAGTATGACGAAAATGATACCATAGTGGTTAAGGCAGATA
Source organism: Tepidimicrobium xylanilyticum (assembly GCF_900106765.1). Lineage (NCBI taxonomy): Bacteria > Bacillati > Bacillota > Tissierellia > Tissierellales > Tepidimicrobiaceae > Tepidimicrobium > Tepidimicrobium xylanilyticum. The sequence continues at coordinate 243,436 of NZ_FNNG01000002.1, read as the reverse complement.
GGATCTTATTATCCATAGGTCAAAGGATAGATTGGGGGAAATTGTTAGAAGGTTCAAAAGCAGAATTAAATCCAAATAATACTATTAAAGTAGATCCAATTACCTTACAAACTGGAGAACCAGATATATTTGCAGGTGGGGATGCAGCAACAGGACCAAAGTTTGCAATAGATGCCATAGCATTAGGTAAGGAAGCTGCTATTTCAATACATCGTTTTGTACATCCAGGACAGGATTTGATAATTGGTAGGGATAGAAGGGAATTTAAGGCCTTTGATAAAGAATATTTAGATTTAGAAGGTTATGATCGCATTCCAAGACAGAGAACAAAGCCAGTAGATGGATCTAAGGCTAAGCAATCCTTTAGGGATTTAAGACCTACCTTGACCGAAGAACAAGTAAGGAAGGAAACAGAGCGATGCTTAAGCTGTGGTGTTACAGTTGTAGATGAATATATGTGTATTGGATGTGGCCAGTGCACTACTAAATGTAAATTTGATGCAATTAGTTTGGTAAGGAAATATGATGAAGCGAATGTATCCTTTGAAGAACTAAAACCAATAATTGTTAAGAACGTAGTTAAACGCAAGGGTAGAATTGTGGCCCATAAGGTTAAGAAGGTTATTAGAGGTAAGAAAAAGGCTAGTGTTAAATGATACAGGTCCTCTTAGGAGCTCGACGCGAAAGGTAGGTGGAATTCCTTTGCATGAGTTGGGAATAATGATTCAGGTTGTAAAGACGGTAGAAAAATTTGCTATGGAAAATGGAATTACCAAAATTGATACATTGGTTCTACAAATTGGTGAATTATCTTCAGTAATACCAAGATATATTCAGGCATGCTATCCTGCTGCGGTGGATGGAACCTTATTAGAGGATACAAAATTGGAAATTAAAATAATACCTGGCAATTGCAGATGCTTTAAATGCAACAAGATATTCAATTACATTAAGAATCAAGGTGAATGTCCAGAATGTGGCAGTAGAGATTTTGAATTGCTAAGTGGTAGAGAATTTATGATAAAAGAGATTGTAGCTTGTTAGGAGTGAAAAGGGGAATTCGGGATTAAATATATATAATAGGTTATTCTTTTTATTCAGCCTAAGCTTGTTGCTTAGGCTTTATTTTTTATATAAAACAGAAATGGAATATGAGGAGAAATAGTTTTTAAAAAAACTATAAAAATTACTAATATTAAATTTTGTATTATAAAAATTATCAATTGGAATATTGTAAAAAAATGTGTTAATCTTTTCATGGTGTTAACGTATACATTGTCGAAAATTATGTTTAAATTACAGTAATTCATGCATTCATGGTGATTTCAGATTGGAGGTATACCATGGAAGATAAGAGCAAATATATTATAATTATTATTAGAATACTTCTTATTGGAGCCTTTATTTTGGCTTGGGAATTGTCAGCCCGAGCAAGATTATACAATCCACTCTTTACAAGTTATCCAAGTGAAATATTAAAAGATTTAATTGAATTTTATACAAGTGGGGATCTAGTAAAACATACATCTGTAACCTTAAGGGAAGCCTTTACTGGACTATTTTATGGAACAGTATTTGGAGTTGTAATAGGTTTAATACTAGGCCAGTTTGAAACCTTAGGAAAGATTCTTCTACCTATCATCACAGCCATTCATGGAATACCTCAATTGACCTTGGCACCAGTTTACATTTTATGGTTTGGCCTAGGACTTACGTCCAAGATATTTCTTGCAGCCCTTATGGTATTTTTTAATGTCTTTTTTTCCACTTATGCTGGGGTTCATAATGTAGAACCTAAGCTTATTGAATCAGCTATTTTACTTGGAGCTGGCAAAGTGCAAACCCTTATTCATGTGGTTTTACCATCCAGCTTGCCGTTTATACTGTCAGGCATTCGTGTAGGAGTAGGCTCTAGCTTGGTAGGAGCAATTATTGGTGAATATATTGGAGCTTCTGCAGGTTTCGGGTGGATGATAGCCTATGCAAGTTCATTTTTTAATATAGCCCGGGTTATGTCCTGTATTTTGATACTGCTATTAGTGGGTATATTTTTAAACTTTTCACTAGATAAGATTGAGAACTATCTACTCCGTTGGAGGGCACCTACAAATTTATCAATGAAACATGGTAAAACAGTACAATAGAAAATCTATAAAAGAGAGGGGAGTTATGTATGAGAAAATGTCTAAAGTTAATTTTGCTGTTTGGCTTAATAGCAACCTTGATAGTAGGATGTACTACACAAAACAATCAAAATGATACTGCAGGACAAAGTCAAAATGAAGGAAATGTGGAAGAAGAGAAGGAACTTGAAAAAATCGTAATCTCCGAAATGCGTGGAGAGTCTTGGCTTCCAGTTTATGTAGCTGAAATGCTTGGATACTTTGAAGATGAAGGATTAGATCCAGAATTTGTAGTATATAAAGATGGGCCTATTGCATTCCAAGGGATGCATGCAGGTGATTCTCAGTTCTGTATGCTTTCAACCGAACCAGTATTAAGAGCTTATGATGAAGGACTGGAGTCTACAATTATACTTCCAACCGTTAGGAGCAAGCAATATATGTTTGCAACTAACTCTGAAATTACCAGCATTGAAGAATTGAAAGGTAAAGCAATATTTGGAGGTATGCCTGGTTCTGCACCATATTCCTTTGTTGCTGCTGCCTTAGAAGAAGCAGGCTTAACTGTAAACGATGTAGAGTGGATTAATATGGAATATGGAGCTGCATTAGCTGCTCTAGAACAAGGAACTGTTGCTGGTGCTTATTTTGATGGTATTTATATAAATAAATTGAAGGATATTAATGCTAATATTCTAATCAATACTATGGATTCAGAAACACATAAAGCTATTTATGGTACTGAATTTTATGAATCTCAGATGGTTGTTGTAACTAAAAAATTTGCTGAAGAAAATCCTGAAACAGTACAAAAATTCGTAAATGCTGTTATGAGAGCTATTAAATGGCAAAATGAACATACAGATGAAGAAATTGCTGAAGTAGTAGCCCCAATGTTTGAAGGGAAGGATATGGTAGAAATTATAAGCATATTGAGAGATTCACTGTCAACAGATGGCAATTACAGTAGAGAAGGATTCGAAGCAATAGAAAGGTTCTGCTTAGAACAAGGCATAATAAGTGAGCCAGTAGGTTATGATAACATAATTGATATGACCTTTGTAAACAATGCAAAAAAAGCTTTAAACATGGATTAAGGTAAAGATTCTTAAAACATAGATTAGAGGGATTCTTATGGCATATATAATTCTACAAGATATAGAAAAATATTATGGAGAAAATCAGGTTCTGAAAAAAATCAACCTATCAATTGAAGAAGGGGAATTTGTAACCTTATTAGGACCTTCTGGTTGTGGGAAGAGTACCTTATTAAGATGTATTGCTGGTCTTGAACAGGTAAGCAGTGGAAAAATCTTTCTGGACGGAAAGGAAATTACCCATGTGGACCCCAGGGAAAGAAATGTGGGCATGATCTTTCAGCAGTACAGCCTCTTTCCCAACTTGAATGTTTATAAGAATATTGCCTTTGGCTTAAAGATGAAAAAGGTTGATAGGGATGAAATTCATGAAAGGGTACAAAATGCAATAAATATGGTTGACCTTAAGGGGAAAGAAAGGAAATATCCTTACCAGCTTTCTGGTGGGGAACAGCAGAGAGTTGCTTTGGCCAGATGTATTGTGACAAGGCCAAAAGTACTCCTATTGGATGAACCGTTAAGTGCAATTGATGCCAAACTTCGCAAATCCCTCCAATCGAGGATAAAAGAGATTCATAAGGAGCTGGGAATGACTTCTATCTTCGTTACACATGATCAAGACGAAGCAATGACCATGTCTGACACAATATATTTGATGAAAGATGGAGTTATAGAACAATCGGGAAATCCTTTTGAACTCTACAGCAGTCCTAAAAGCAATTTTGCAGCCAGCTTCATAGGTAATTATAATATATTATCTGCAAAGATATTTTCTGATCTAATTGGTGAAGAATGTCCACAAGTTAGTAATATCGTTATTCGGCCAGAATTAATTGAAATATCAAGTGTTGACTATGAAATGGACCATGAATACTATTATTTCTCTGGGGAGCTTGTGGGAATACTTCCTCAAGGGAACATTATCCGATATACGGTCGATTTAAAGGAAGTTAAATTAGATGTGGATATACTTAATAATGGCAGTGATTTATACCAATTAGGACAGCAGGTCTTCCTCAGGGTGAAAAGGAATTCCTGTATAAGTTTATAGATGGCATTGATAAAGGAAGTGGTAAATTGAAAAGAACTAGAAAAATCATACTGGTTTCCCATTGCATATTAAACTCTAACTCTAAAGTAGAAGGTCTAAGCCAGTATGAAGGCATATTTAAAGAAATAGTAGATATGCTTCATGATAAAGGCATAGGTATTATTCAACTTCCCTGTCCAGAGATGATCATATATGGAATTAAACGCTGGGGGCATGTAAAGGAACAATTCGACACATTGTTCTATAGGGAAAACTGCAGGAAGATGCTAAAACCAATAATTTGTCAAGTAAAAAGCTATATAGATGCAGGATATGAAATTGTAGGAGTTATAGGAATAGATGGAAGCCCTAGCTGTGGAGTTAATTTTACTTGCTCCGGTGACTGGGAAGGAACTCCTTCAAAGGATGATATAGACCACAAAATCAAGGATTTAAAAGAAGTAGAAGGTTTTGGAGTGTTTATGGAAGAACTTAAAAAATACCTTGAGGAATATGATATAGAAATTCCGTTTACAGGTATTAATGAAAATGATGTATACAGTTCCTTAAAGGATATAAGTGAGTTTTTAAATGATAAGTAATAAAAAGTATTTTTTTGCTTAAGGCACCCTAAAGGGTGTCTTTTTCTGTCAAACATTGAAGGAGTGCTTTTTATGTAATATCATATAAGTAAGAATAGATGATTGAAGGAGGGTAATATTATGAAAATTGGAATGAGAAAGTCAAGCCTTAAAAAACGAATAAGTGCAAGAACAAGCCTAAAGAGACAGATAGTCCACAGAGGTGGTTTCAAAATGCCCAGAGGATACGGATGGATTAGGAATCCTAAGAAATACGTTTATAACAAAGTTTACAACAGGACTACTTTTGATGTGTTTAAGGTTTTGAAGAAGTTATTTAAATAAGCAAAAATAGAGGAAAAATCAAACATTTGTAGAATATTACATTTTAATTAGGGATTTTGTATGGGGTGAGGGTATGATAAAGAGAGTTTTGTTTTGCAATGTAGGAGATGAAACATTTTGAAACTTTCCACAAATTATTATAAGATGAATGTTTGTCAAGTTACGAAATTGAAAATGTTGCTGAAATATATGAAACAGTATCAGGATATATTAAATTCTACAATATAATTGGAATCCATATTTAAAAAGAATGAATGAATTTAATAAATATAAATGTTATTTTCAAGTTACAATAACCCCTTCGGATTTAGAATTCTGGAATTTAGATACGTTGTTAATCAAGGTATTTTAATGTTTCATTTTTTCTAATATTATAGTTAATATGCTTATGTTTGAAAAATTACTTAATCAATTAAAGGGTTATATATGGGTAACATAAAAATTGTATTTTTAAGAAGGAAATTTAATTTAATCATACATAAGAAAAAGAATTACATTTAAGGCATCAACTAGAAATGACTATATTGAATGCATATAATGAACAAATTATTAAAAATTGTATTCTAAGATTGCACATATATTTTAGTACATTTTAAGGAGGGACAATATGTCAGACCAAAGCACAAATATCCAACAACTAAAAGACAAAATTTCTAACTTTGTCAAAGAAAGAAACTGGGAAGAATTCCATAATCCTAAAAATCTATCCATGAGCATTTCCATAGAGGCTAGTGAATTGATGGAAATTTTTCAATGGTTAGATATTAAAGAATCTTGGGATATTATGACTTCTTCAGAAGCTGAGCATCTAATGGAAGAATTAGCAGATGTAATTATATACTGTTTATCTTTAGCAAACCAATTAAATATTGATATTTCTACTGCTATAGAAGATAAGGTAAGGAAGAATTCAGTAAAATATCCTGCACCTTAAATTAAGACAGGCATTAGCTATTGGTAACCCCAACAGCTTTTTGCATATAAGCTCTGATTATCAGCGGGATTTTATTATTCAAAGATTTAAATATTTTTCCATAAAAAAGGCACCATATTATTGGAGGTGCTTAAGATGAATTTATATTATAACAGATTAAAAAAGTGGGAAATTGGAGGAGTATTTTGGATAACAATTGTGGGTTCTTTATTACATTTCATATATGAATGGTCCAACAAATCTACAATAGGTGCAGTGTTTGGACCTGTGAATGAAAGCCTTTGGGAACATTTGAAATTAGGCTATTGGTCATTGGCCTTTTACATGATAATCGAATATTGGTTTATTAGAAGATATACTAACAATTTTTTAATTGCTAAAACTACAGGAATACTTGCTATGAATTTACTGATTGTTATTGGTGTTTCTGCCTATACAGCTATAAGTAAAAAACATATATTCATTTTGGATATAGGATTGTTTATTTTGGGCGCCATATTGTGCCAATATATTAGCTTTAAGATAATGGAAAAGGAGACTAACAACATATTAAATAAAGCTGGATTGGTTTTATTTATATTAATTGGGTTTGTCTTAGTATTCTTTACATTCAAGCCCCTTCATTATTCAATATTTAGGGATCCTACTAAAGGCATATATGGTATAGATGATAAGTAGAATTTACTAATTTTTTTGTAGCACTTGACTTCCTTAATCAAAATGGAATAATTATAAGTAGCGAATATTAAAGAAAGTGGTGTTAATTATGGCTGTATTCGATAAAGAGGCTCCTTTATATGATGGATGGTATGAAACTAAATTAGGGGCTTTTGTAGATCAGGTAGAAACCAAATGCGTTTTTGACTTGTTCAAGATTGAAAAAGGCATGAGGGTACTGGATGTTGGATGCGGTACAGGTAATTTCAGCATTAAATTGGCTAAAATGGGATGCAAGGTCATAGGAATAGATGTATCTAAGGAGATGCTCAAAATTGCAGAAATCAAATCAAAGGCGGAAAGCCTGGACATTGAATTTTGCGATATGGATGTATATGATATGAAATTTGATGATGATTACTTCGATGGGATAATATCAGTTACAGCTTTTGAATTTTTCAAAAACCCTAAAAAAGCAGTAGATGAGATGTTTAGAGTATTAAAACCCCGAGGCTATTTGACCATAGGAACTATAAACAGGGATAGCGATTGGGGAAAATTATATCTTTCAGAAGAATTTCAGAAGAACACAGTGTTTAAATATGCAGATCTTAAAACTATAGAAGAGTTAAAGGATTATAGAAATGATAATTTAATAGATATAAAAGAATGTTTATTCATTCCACCTACTGCAGAGGAAGATGATATTTCATTGGAAAAGGAAAAAGAATTAGCCAAAACAGGCAAAAGAGGTGGTTTTATATGTGCTCTATGGCAAAAATAACTTCCTGCGAAATAGCTTTTGTTCCCATTGTGAGTGAGGATTATATTTCAAGTGTAGATAAGGTTTTAGATATTATCAGATCTTATGATTTAGAACACAATATCGGAATAATGTCTACAACGGTACGAGGGGATATAAATAAGATTCACAAACTGATATTTGAAATTTATGACAAAATGGATCAAGAATGCAAATTCACCATGGACATCAAGCTATCAAATCTTTGTGGTTGTGATTAATAGTAAAATCCCTTTCTATTTTCCATATAAGCAATAAGAGGAAAATAGAAGGGTTTTTTTATGATTAAACTGTTTGATAATCATCCAATCGTATTAGATAAGGTTTTGGCATCTATAATAGGCTTAAATGAAACCATAGCATTTCAACAGGTATACTATTGGCTGGAAATCAACATGAAGAATAAGAGAAACTTCCATGAGGGCAGATATTGGATCTATAATACCATAAAGAAATGACAGGAAGAATTTTCATTTTGGAGTATTGAATCGGTTAAGAGGACGTTCAAAAAGTTGAGGGAATCCAATTTAATCATTACTGGTTAATTTCAATGTCTATCAAATGGATAGAACTCTTTGGTATACCATCAACTATCAGGAACTGAAAAGGTTGTGTAAGAATAAGTCCATTAGGTCATATGGCAATAATGATGATTGCCAAAATGACCATAAGGATGATAGCAAAAAGGATTCACCAATACCAGAGAATACTACAGGGATTACTTCAGAGATTTGCAATAAGTCCGTTAGTCCGTTGGAAGCAAGGGAAGAAGGACAGACGGAAAACAAGCAAACCTTTAAGGAATATTATGAAAACATAATAAAGAAATGCAAACTCCATGCCATAGATAGTAAATATAGGGAAGGGGTAAGGTATGCTATTAAGCTAATTTTAGTGAATATAGAGGATTCCAAGTATATTCGAATTAAAGATCATAATATTCCTGTGGAAATCGTTTAAGAGGATTATGAAGAAATTAAACTATTTTGTTGTAGATCATGTAATAAGAAAGTTTAAAAAGGCTTGTGAAGGATTTGAAATCAAGAATACTATGGCTTACTTAAAAGCCTACATATATAATTCCATCCATGAGGTTGAGGTGGATATTGACTCTAAATTAAGATTTGAAAGGCTAATTGATTGATAAATCAAAGGTGAACCGGTGCTAGAATTATCTTAACAAACAATTAGATGATCATAAAAATTATTTGACAAACATCTAAATATATCATATAATTTTAAAAAAGGAAGGGAATGGTTATGAAATATAATATATGTGATAGTCCTAATTGGTATTTTGAAGCTGCTGCATGTATCTCAGAATATTATACCAATATAGAAGATAAGGTTATTAAAAATCACAAGAATTTTGGCATGACAATTGAAGAGATGGAAGATTTTTTTTCAAAATTCAAATCCTATAAGAAGGCAGTAATAGGGGAAATTTTGCCTATATATAATAGATATCCATCATTGGAATGGCTTTTTAAGCCAGTAAAATATAATGTGAATATGGATGAGTGTATGGGAGTTTCCTTAATATCTTATTTGATAGGATATTCAACAGAATATATGAACGATGATTTAATTGATAAGGTTACTTTAGAGTTTGTTTTTGACGTCTTATCAGATATTTTTGGTACAGAGGATGCAGAAAATTTAAAGATAGAAGGGATTTCAGATCTGGTGAATGTACTTGAAAATAATAATATTAATGATGATATCTTTAAAATGCATCTAATAAGGCTTTACCATGCAAGGTACAAAACCATTAGGGACCTATGGGAGATGCTTAATCTCTGTGTGCCAATACTAAAAAAACATTATGACATGATAGAAGACCACGTTCAAATGGCCTTGCAAGCCCTGCCCAGTGGGGAAGGATTGGAAAGAATATTGAAAGTTTCAGCAGGTTTATATATCAGAAGCAATTTAGATTGTACCCTATATCCAACTATATACTTTTTTAATAGGATTAAATATGAGTTAAACCCTATAAGCAGACAGGCCTATGTTGGGATTTATGTTCTGCAACTAATAAACTTGAAAGAAAAGAATGAGTATATGGAAGATGAATTGGTTAAGGATCTAAAGGCTCTGGGGGACCCAACCAGATTTAAAATAATTCGAATTCTATTGGAAAGAGAGATGTATTTAAAGGAGTTGGCGGAAGAGATAAACTTGACTTCAGCAACGGTTTCACACCATATAGATATTTTACAGAAATCCAATTTAATATCTGTTACCATTGGTGATGATGACGGGAGAAAGGTTTTGTTTGATGTAAACAGGGAAAAATTAAAATCCATAGGTGATTCTATAAATAGGTTATCATATATCTAGGGGAAATAAGGAGGAATTTTATGAAGAATGTGCTCAGCTATCCACTAGGGAAAACCATTAAGAAATTACTTTTAAATGTAAACAGGCAGAATAAAAAATTATATTTATACTTTGTTATATATACCATAACAGCAGCTATATATCCTTTTTTTTCAGTCCTTCTTCCCAAACTATTAATTCAAGAGCTATCCCTTGGAGGGGCTGCAAAAGTTGAAAATATAATTAAGATCATTCTAGTTTATTTTATACTAACATCTCTTTTCATGTTTGTTAAGACTATTGCGAAGGATTATACTTATCCAAAGATTACAAAATTAAGGCTCGATTATATCAGGGATATGTTTGATAAAATTGTAAGGGTAGATTACAAATACATGGAAGATGCTACATTTTTTGAAGTTAATGGAAGAGCCATGGATGCTGCAAACAGTAATAATAATGGGATAGAAGGGGTCTACCATAAGCTATTTGAAACACCAGCCGTTGTATTAACTACCCTAGCATTGGTTTTTTTTATTGGGAAATTAAGTATCCTTATACTACTTGGTTTAATATTAAATGTAATTGTGACCATGTGGATTAGCAGAAAAGTCCACAATTTTCAATATAATATGCGCAAAGATATTTCTCATGCTGAGCGAAGAAAGGACTACTATCATAAAACTACTTATGATTTCGGCTATGGGAAGGACATAAGGATATACGGACTTAAGGATAGAATCCTCAACAATTATGCTGATGAGATATTAAGTTATGTTAATCTGCATAAAAAGGTTAAGGATAAGGAATACAAGTTGGGATTCATAGGCCTTGTAACCTTGCTTATAAGCGATTCTTTGGTATATGGTATACTTATATATTTGACGGTAAATGGTATGCCAATTGCAGACTTTTCCATGTATTTGACTGCCATATTGAGTCTGTCTACCTTTTTAAAGACCTTGATAGAAGATCTTTCCTTTATTATAAACGAAGGCCAGTATGTTCACGATTTTTATGAATTTATGAAAAAGGACTATGGGGGAAAAGGAGGTAATAGAAAAGCCATTGAAGGCGATACTCTTGAAATTGAGCTAAAGAATATTAGCTTTAAATACCCAAATACTGATAGGTACATTTTCAAAGATCTAGACCTAAAGATAAGTAAAGGTGAAAAGTTGGCCATAGTAGGGGTAAATGGGGCAGGTAAAAGCACTCTAATTAAGTTGATAACAGGTCTTTTTGATGTTAGCGAAGGGGAGGTTTTGATAAATGGAGTCCCTATTAGGGAATTCGATAAAAGGGAACTTTATTCCATGTTTTCAGTAGTTTTTCAGGATATCAATATACTTGCTTACACCATCGGTGAAAATGTGGCTTGCACTACTGAAAACATTAATGAAGGAAGGGCAATGGCAGCTTTGGATAAGGTTGGGCTAGGGGATAAGGTAAGGAGTTTTGAAAAGGGTCTTAATCAGATGATGTTGAAGATAATTGATGAAAAGGGTACTGAATTTTCTGGTGGTGAAAATCAAAAACTTGCCATAGCAAGGGCCCTTTACAAGGATGCCAACATGGTAATTTTAGATGAGCCTACAGCAGCCTTAGATGCACTGGCAGAGGCTGAAATATATGAAAATTTCAACCAGCTTGTAAAGGGAAAAACAGCTATATTTGTATCTCACAGGCTAGCTAGTACTAAATTCTGTGATAAGATTGCCTTCTTTGATCAGGAAGGACTTAAAGAGTATGGAAGCCATGACGAGCTAATGAAGAAAAAAGGAAGTTATTACAATATGTTCTTAATTCAGGGTAAGTACTACAACGAGGGAGGGAAGATTTATGAAGAACTTAAACAAGCTTAGGATGTTTTTCTCCCTTTCCTGGGAAATATCCCCTTCCTATATCATCTTTCTTATACTTAGCACCCTTATTAGTAGTGGACAGATTTTTATCAATGTAATTCTACCCAAGTATTTGATAGATGAGTTGATGGGAAGTAAGGATTTTGAAAGATTAATAATCTTAGGTTCTTTGATTATTCTATCGAACCTATTATTTGCATTATTGAATAATACAATGAAGAGAATTATGGAAGTAAAGAACATATACATGAATGAGATGATGAATAAGGCCATGGCTGATAAGATTATGAATGTTGAGTTTTCATACCTTGAAAATCCTTATTACCTAGACTTAAAGGAAAGGGCGGCCTTTGCAGCTAATAATCAAGCAGCTATGGAGAGGTTAATCCGAGATGTGGCTTCAATGCTAAAAAATATTGTAACCATCTTGGGGCTTGTAACTATTATGTTCACCTTGAGTTGGATTTTAATAATACTTTTATCGGTAGTAATAATCGTTTCAATCTTAGCATATAGATTATTTATGAATTACCAAATGAATTTTTTTCAGGAAATCATACCTGTTAATCGGAGATATGGCTATTATGTAAATTTATGTTATGATGATAAACTACAAAAGGATATAAGACTTTATGATATGAGCGATATGATGACGGATAAGGTAACTCATTATAATTTGGAGATAAACGAGTGGTTTAGTAGATATTATAAAAAACAAGGGAAATTCCTTGGACTATATGGTGTTCTTAACGATTTGCAGGGAGCCTTGGCTTATGGCTATGTAGGTTTAAGGGTCATAACGGATAAATTAGGTCCTAGAATTGGCTTAGGTTCTTTTACCATGTATGTAAATGCAGCAATTAATTTTACTAAAGCTACAACGGAACTTGGTAACAATATAGTTAATGTGATCCAGCTTCTTGGGTATTTAGATCCCTTTATGGAGTTTATGTCCCTTCCAGATGAGGGTCAAATTGGAGGAAATGTAGTATTTGATGGGGATGTAGAGTCCATAGAGTTTAAAAATGTATCTTTTAAATATCCTAAAAGCGATAGATTAGTATTGGATAATGTTTCTTTTAAGATCAATAAAGGGGAGAAGATATCCATAGTAGGGCTTAATGGTGCGGGAAAGACTACTTTAGTAAAACTTATCTGTAGACTTTATAGGCCTACTGAAGGGAAAATATTGATAAATGGTAGGGATATATTTGAATATGAGCATGAAAGCTATATGAAAAGAATTGCTGCAGTTTTTCAGGACTATAAGTTGTTCAACTTTAGTATAGAAGAAAATATAACTGGAAAAGAGTTAAATGAGGATTCCAAGAAGGCCTTGAATTTAATAGAGGAAGTGGGATTAAAGGATAGAGTTGAAAGCCTTCCTGATGGAATAAAGTCCCTCTTGGGCAAGGCCTATGATGAAAGGGGAGTTGAATTATCTGGTGGGGAGCAACAGAAAATTGCCATAGCAAGAGCTCTTTATAAGAATTCTTCCTTAGTCATATTGGATGAACCTACATCAGCTCTTGATCCAATTGCAGAAGCAGAAATATATGAGAACTTCAATAATTTAGTAGGGGATAAAACTGCATTCTATATTTCCCATAGGATGTCAAGCAGCGTTTTTTGTGATAAGATATTGGTAATAGATGGCGGGGAGGTCAAGGATTTTGATACCCATGAGAATTTAATGAAGAAAGAAGATAGTCTATATTATAAACTATATAATGCTCAAGCTGTTAACTACCAATATAATTAATATCATTTCTACGAGTTCTATTTAAAGAACTCGTTGTTTTTATGTTGCTCTATGGAATTATAATAGTTATAATGATTATTATCGAACATATAGTAATATATGATTAGGTTATTTTTAGAATTAAGTTTAGATTAAACTTTGAGTATCATAATTATTTTCATTTTTCTGTTGACAATGATAATGTTTTAGTGTACTATACAATTAATACTGCAACACAGCATTAGTTACATACATATAATATTATTTAAAGGTTTATGCATTATACTAACTAGATATAGGGAGGGAAAACATGGCATTTATTGAAATCATAAAAGCAATTATTTTAGGTATTATCGAAGGAATAACGGAGTGGCTGCCCATTAGTAGCACGGGACATATGATAATAGTTGATGAATTCTTAAAACTTAATGCCTCTGAGGAATTCAAGGAAATGTTCTTTGTTGTTATACAATTGGGAGCAATTTTGGCAGTAGTTTTACTCTATTTTAATAAATTAAATCCTTTTTCTACTAAGAAGACTAGTAGAGAAAAAATAGATATCTGGAATCTATGGTTTAAGGTAGTTGTAGCCACAATACCTGCAGCAATTATTGGGTTTCTGTTTGACGATTTATTAAATGAACTATTTTATAATTATAAGACTGTAGCTATAATGCTTATTGTATATGGTGTACTTTTCATTATAGTTGAAAATAGAAATAGGTATAGGAAACCTTTAGTGAAGGACCTAAAAGACTTAACATATAAAATTGCCTTATACATAGGCTTATTCCAGGTATTAGCGTTAATACCTGGCACATCCAGATCAGGTGCTACTATACTTGGAGCTATGATAGTGGGTACATCTAGGAAAGTTGCAGCAGAATTTACATTCTTTTTAGCAATTCCTGTAATGTTTGGAGCTAGCCTATTAAAATTAGTCAAATTTGGATTAGCTTTTGCTGGCTTAGAATTAATTATACTATTAGTTGGAACTTTAGTGTCTTTCTTGGTTTCAATAGTAGCAATTAAGTTTCTGTTAAGATATATTAAGCGAAATGACTTTAAAGCTTTTGGATACTACAGGATTGTATTGGGTTTAATAGTAATATTATACTTTGCTCTTATAAACTGAAATGCGGTTTCCTTGGAAGCCGTATTTTTTTAAAAAAAAGGATTGTATAATGATGGAAAAATTTTTATAATATAGTAGGCACGTTATATAGGACAAAAGACCTATTGATGATATAATAATTAAGTGTACTGTTTTTAAGGTTGTGTTTTATATGTATGGGATGAGATTGACCAAGGAGGGAAATCTAAATTTGGATGCCTATTCTAATGATAATGATTTAACATTAAAAACCCTAAGTTATGAAAAACTGGAGGTTTTAGATAAGTTTATCAATGTGCCAATGATTCTATTAAATGATAAAGAAGTTTTATATTTAAATGGTGGTTGCTTGGAAGTGCTAGGATATGAGAAAGGTAGTTTAGCAGAGGATAAACCTTTAGACCTATCAAAATTAATTCCAGATGAAAGCTCTATCGAATTTATTAGTTCTGTTATTAACAACGTTATATCCCCTGTTAACCATAGATTTACTATGTATAATAAGTGTAATGAAAGAAGACATTTTGAGCTTAAAGGAGAAATAGTAATCTATAATTCAGAAAAATGTATCCTAGCTACCTTAAGGGATATTTCATATTCAAAGGAGTTAGAGTCTTATATTTTCAGGATTTCTGAGCTTAGAAGATTAATGCTTGAAGTAACAAGGCTTGCTTTAGAAATAGATGATATACACCAATTGTTCCAATTGATTTTAGAAATTACATTGAAATGCATTGAAGGCGGTACAGTTGGGACCATAATGATCAATAAGGGTGACCATTTTATTGTTGGTTCACAAGTAGGTTTTTTCGATGATATAAAGGACTTTAAATTGCCCTTTGAAGATGCTTTCCTATACAGGGCTACCAATGGAAAGATGGATAGGATTGCAATTATTTCAGATTTGATGAATTCTAACAAGTATTATCGCATTAGAACTAAATACGGAGAAGAGATTTTTATAAAATCTTCCTTATCAGCTCCAATCTACGTAAGGGGAAAATTATTGGGTATGATTAATATTGATTCAATAGAAAATAACTCTTTTGATGAAGATGACGTAAAAACTATGGAGTTCATTCGTAATTATATTGAAATTATTATTTCAAATTACCTTTTATATGAAGAAAAATGTCATTTGGCTAAGTATGACTATTTAACTCAATTTTATAATAGGTCCTGCTTTGAAGAAAAAACTGGGGTTATATTAGAAAATGCTGCAAGCTGTAGCGAATCTTTTAATTTAATTATTTTCGACATTAATGATTTGAAGGAGGTTAATGATTCACTAGGGCATTTGGCAGGGGATGAAGTAATTAAAAAATTCGCTAGCATACTTAAGAATAATATTAGAAAAACTGATATTGTAGGTAGGCTAGGGGGAGATGAATTTGTTGGGGTCTTTTTCAATACTAACAAGGAAAATCTCAACAAAAAATTTCTAAATTTATTAAAAAAAATGGAAAGTCAAACTATTATGATAAGAGGTAAAGAAATCAAATGTACCTTTAGCTATGGTATAGCAAATTTTCCGGAGGATGGAGCAACTTTCAAAGAGTTAGTATCAGTAGCAGATAAAAGGATGTATCAATTCAAAAAGGAATACAAAGCAAAATTATAATATAATCCTATATTGATTTATAGGATTATATTATATTGCCTAACATATCTGCAAGGGTTATGTCTTCAGGATTCCAATGTCTATGCTTAAGGTTTAAAACCGTATATGGTTTATTAAAACTATCTATTAAATAGAATAGATGGTGGTCTAACCAAGGGGGAGTCCAAGCTCCAGAGCGAGCAATGTGTATAAAGGATATATCTGGCAGGTCTTTGATTTCATCCATAGTAATATATTCAATATTGAATTTACTATTAATTTCTTTGAATTGGTCCTTATGTTCAAAGGAATAAGGGCTTAATATAATATATGCAGTATCTATAAAGGACTCCCATAATAGTTTTCCCAGCCAATTGGCGCAATTTACTTCGAATTGGAGGGAATTTAATCCTCCATAGCCTAAATCCGTATGGGCATCGAATGAATAGATAGTATTACATTTATTTTCCTTTGCTATATAATAGCTAGTTTTATGGGAATCAGATACGTATATATTTGCTTTATCTAATTTGAATTTAGTGTTAATATCGTTGATAAAGGAGTTTAATAGGTTGGAATCCACATTGACCGTTGTTTCTAAATTTTGACCTTTCCTTTTATAATCAAAATACCTTTCATACCATTTTAAATTCCTGTACCTATTATTTTCCATGTATGAGCCAGTCCACTCTCTTTTTAAAGGTATAAAATAATCCCAGTCAATACTTAGTATATTGACCATTCTATTACCCCCTTATACCTTTTTGACTATCGATTTAGATACTAATCCATTTTTAGGACAGCTTCTGTGGCTTTATTTGGAATGCCGATGTCTTCTACTACGACATCTCCAGTGTAATATATATTATTGGCAAGTCCTTTTTTCATCAGATGGAATGTAATGGTCTTATTAGCTTTAACTGAAATTCCTAGTGGGACGCCTGTATCACCATCTAATCCTGATGGGATATCTATAGAAAGGATTTCCTTTGAATAGTAGTTTATAATTTCTATAGTTTTATAGAACAAGTCTTGAACCTTTCTTGTTAGGCCAATTCCAAAGATGGAATCTATAGTTAAATCTCCATTTTTAGCAGCTTCCTTTAACTTTTCTAAGCCTCCATCATTCTTTATATGTGTAAAATTTGTATCCATGTTTTTGAGTATATTAAGGTTAATATTAAAATCCTTGGTTCCCTTATCTAGATTTCCTATTATGAATAGGTCAATTTTTTTATTTATTAATGCTAAATGACGAGCTAGGGCTAGTCCGTCGCCACCATTATTGCCCACTCCACACACAATGGTAAAGTAGTTCTTATTTTTTAGATCAATATTCTTTAATACTTTTAAGGCGGCATTTTCCATTAGTACTATGCTTGGAATTCCAATATTATTAATTGCATAGCTATCCATAGCTTTCATTTGGCTACAGCTGATGGTTAACATACTCATCCCTCCTTATAACATTAGTAATGCTTTAGTTTAATTATACAATAAAATATTTAATAATAGATAAATAAGTTTTTATGAATAAAAGCAGGAAAAAAAATAATTTTAGCGAAATATAATATAAAATGCTATAAGGGAGGTTAAAAAATGAAGTCTAAATATTATGCTGAACCATTTAGAATAAAAATGGTGGAACCTATAAAGATTTTAACTGCTGAAGAACGGCTGGAAAAGATTAAAGAAGCCCATTATAATCTTTTTTATTTAGACTCAGAGGATGTTTATATTGACTTGTTAAGTGATAGTGGTACTGGTGCCATGAGTACAGCTCAATGGGCTGGGATGATGGTTGGAGACGAGGCCTATTCAGGTTCGAGGAATTATAAGCGATTAGTAAGAACAGCTCAGGATATTTTTGGCTATAAGTACATACAGCCAGTACACCAGGGAAGAGCAGCAGAAAAGGTAGTTTTACCTATTATATTAGGACCAGGCAAATATGCCATATCCAATATGCATTTTGATACCACAAGAGCCCATGTGGAAATAGCGGGAGCAAGGGCTATAGACTGTGTAGTGCCAGAGGCTTTAGATACTGAGGTTTACAGTCCTTTTAAAGGGAATATGGATACCGTCAAATTGAGACAGCTTATAGAAGAATATGGGCCAGAAAATATTGGAGTCATCATAATGACTATTACCAATAATAGTGCAGGTGGTCAGCCAGTTTCCATGTCAAATCTTAGAGAAACATCTGAAATAGCTGAAGAGTATAATATACCTTTATTAATAGATGCAGCAAGATTTGCGGAAAATGCTTACTTTATTAAGAATAGAGAAGAAGGATATCAAGATAAGTCCATTAGGGAAATAGTCCTTGAAATGTTTAGCTATGGGAAAATGTTTACCATGAGCTCTAAAAAGGATGCCATAGTCAACATAGGTGGGTTAATAGGAATTAAAGATGATGAAAAATTATATGAAGAAGTCAAGGCAAGGACCATATCCTTTGAAGGTTTTATTTCCTATGGTGGCTTGGCAGGTAGAGACCTTGAAGCATTAGCTATTGGTCTAGAAGAGGGAATTGAATATGATTATTTAAAATATAGGATAGGGCAAATGGAGTACCTGGCAGCCAGACTTGATGAGGCTAATATTCCTTATCAAGCCCCAGTTGGTGGTCATGCAGTGTTCATAGATGCAAAGAAACTGCTTCCACATATACCCTATTATGAGTTTCCAGGTCATGCTTTGGCAGTGGAATTATATAAGGAGGCAGGAATTAGAAGCTGCGATATAGGTTCCTTTATGATAGGCAATGACCCAGATACGGGAGAACAGATCCAATCTCAATTTGAATTTACTAGGCTGGCCATCCCAAGAAGGGTTTACACTCAGTCCCATTTAGATGTGGTTGCTGATACTTTAATAGCTATTAAGGAAAGGGCTGATTCCATATCTGGATACAGGATAATCTGGGAACCTAAGATTCTTCGCCATTTTACAGCCAAGTTGGAACCAGTTAAATAGTGTTTTATTAAGACCATATCTGCTATTGGATATGGTCTTACTTATTCAAGATAAGCCTTCTTAACCTTTTCGTCTTTCAAGAGATCTTTTGATCTTCCTTCCAACTCAATTTTGCCATTTTTAATTATATATGCTCTATCTGTCACATTGAGGGCCATATTAGCATTTTGCTCCACCAATAAGATTGTAGTACCCAATTTATTTATATTTTCAAGTATGGAGAATATTTCCTTAACTATTAAAGGAGCCAGTCCCATAGAGGGTTCATCCAGTAGAAGATACTTTGGCTTTGCCATTAAAGCTCTGCCTATGGCCAACATCTGCTGTTCTCCACCAGAAAGGGTTCCAGCAATTTGATTTTTCCTTTCTTTTAGCCTAGGAAATAGGGAAAACACTTCATCATAATCCCTTTTTAAGTTTCCTCTATCCCCTCTTATATAGGCTCCCATCTCAAGATTTTCCATTACCGTCATATTGGCGAAAATCCTTCTGCCCTCTGGTACATGGGAAATTCCCATTCTAACTATATCTGAAGCCTTTAATGAACTGATGACCCTTCCCTTAAACTTTATTTCACCCTTTTTAGGCTTATTTAGTCCCGATATGGCCCTTAAAGTAGTACTCTTTCCTGCTCCATTAGCCCCTATTAGGGTTACCATTTCTCCTTCTCCTACTGTAAGGTTAACTTCCTTTAAAGCTTGGATATTGTCGTAAAATACATCTATATTTTTTAGTTCTAACATTCTTTTACCTCCTCACCAAGATAAGCTTCTATAACCTTCTTATTGGCCTTAATTTCTTCAGGCAATCCGCTGGCAATTAGATTTCCATGGTCGAATACAAATATCCTATCGCAAACCTCCATTACTAAGCTCATATCATGTTCAATTAAGATTATAGTTAAATTATAGGTTCCTCTAATCCATTTGATCAAATTGGTAAGATTATTGGTTTCATTTGGATTCATACCAGCAGCAGGCTCGTCCAACAACAGTATTTTAGGTTCAGTAGCCAGTGCCCTTACTATTTCTAGCCTTCTTTGTTCTCCATAGGAAAGATTTTTGGCTAATTCGTCTTTTTTATCTGCTAAATCGAATTCTTCCAATAATTTCATCGCTTTTTCTGTAGCTTCTCTTTCAACTTTATAATAGGAAGGGAACCTAAATAGAGTAGTAAAAAGGCTGTAATTTAAATTGCTATGGCAGCCTAAGAGCACATTATCTAGTACTGTCATATTTTTAAATAGCCTTATATTTTGGAATGTTCTCGATATGCCATATTTGGCTATTTTATAGGGTTTTAAATCTTTGGAACCTATTTTTACATCTAGATTAAACTCTATTTCTCCTGAACTGGGGGAGTATATGCCCGTTAATAAATTGAAGAAAGTGGTTTTTCCAGCTCCATTTTGGCCAATTATTCCTACTATTTCCTTGTTCTTTATGTTTAAAGATATGTTCTTGATGGCCTGTATTCCTCCAAAGGATTTGGAAAGATTAGTAACTCTTAGTACTGCCATAAGCCTTTCTCTCCTCTCTAGGTAACTTTTTTCTAGGCAAATTAATTAATTTGAATTCCTGTTTTCCCATAATTCCCGTTGGCCTGAAAACCATTATTCCAAATAGTATGAGGGCATAAATTATCATCCTTAACTCTGAAACGCTTTGAAGCAGCAAGGAGATTATGGATAATAAAACTGCACCTACTATTGAACCGGTGATACTGCCTAACCCACCAAATACTACTATTACCAATATATCTATAGATTTCATAAATCCAAAGGAATCGGGCTTAATAAAGTAGAAGTAATTTGCATAAAGGGATCCTGCTATTCCAGCAAAGAAGGCACCAATAGCAAAGGCCAATACTTTGTAGAAGGTCGTATTAATTCCCATGGCCTCGGCGGCTATTTCATCTTCTTTAATGGCAATACAAGCTCTTCCTCGGTAGGAGTTTATGAAGTTTTTAATCAATAAAACTGTAATAAGGGTCATTGAAAAAGCCCAGGTCCAATTGGTGTACTTAGGAATATCATTAAATCCTATAGCACCCCCAATATAGTCCGTGTTCAATGCTAGGATTCTCACTATTTCATTAAAGCCTAAGGTGGCAATGGCTAGATAATCACCCTTTAACCTTAAGGTAGGGATTCCTATTAATATACCTGCAAGTGCTGCTGTGATCCCAGAAACTATTAATGCTATAAAAAAGGGTTGCCCTAATTTTGCTGTGAGAATGGCTGAAGTATATGCCCCTATGCACATGAAAGCAGCATGTCCTAGGGAAAACTGCCCGGTAAATCCGGTTATTAGATTTAATCCTACAGCTAGTATTATATTGATGCAGATTATGATTATATTAAGTTCCATATATGAGTCTATGAATCCCAAATTTATTGCCATTTGAACTGCAATAAAAGTTACAATTAGTATTACTACCTTTATTATATTTTTTCCTTTAAGTCTATCCATTTTATACTATCCTCCTATACCTTTTCCTTTAAAGCTCTGCCTAACAATCCATTAGGTTTTATTAAAAGGACTAGAATTAAGATAATGAAAGAGACTGCATCTTTAAAGATTGAACCTCCATTAGCGCTAACAATAGTTTCGATCATTCCTAAAGTGAAACCACCAAATACAGCCCCAGGAATAGCTCCAATTCCCCCTAAAACAGCTGCTACAAAGGCCTTTATCCCTGGTAGGGAACCCATTAAGGGATTTATGGTATTGTAGTAAACTCCTACCAAAACCCCTGCTGCTCCGGCTAATGCAGACCCAATAATGAAAGTAAAGGAAATTATCTTGTCCACATTCACACCCATAAGCTCTGCAGCATCCATATCATAAGATGCAGCTCTCATTGCTTTGCCCATTCTAGTGTTGTTGATTATATATTGCAATGCTGCCATTAGAATTACAGTAATTACTACTATGATTATATTTTTAATATCCAGCACTACCTTTCCATCAAACAATTGAATGCTGTTGCTCTTAAGAATTTCAGGGAACGTTCTCGTTTGAGGGCCTACAAAGTACATCATGGTATATTGTAAAAATAGGGATACGCTTATTGCAGTTATTAGGGCAGAAATTCTAGGTGAATTTCTAAGGGGTTTATAGGCCACCTTTTCTATTAACATTCCCAACAGGCTGCATATAACCATGGATATTATTAACGAAGGTAGCAACCCTAGACCAAAGTAAGTGGTTAAAGCGTATCCTACAAAAGCTCCAACCATGTATATGTCTCCATGAGCGAAATTTATAAGTCCTATTATTCCATATACCATTGTATATCCTAATGCTATTAATGCATATATTCCTCCAAGGGATAGCCCGTTTATCATTTGTTGTATAGCTTGCTCCATACTTTAACACCTCTCTATCTAAATTATTTTGTTAATACTCAGGTAGATAACCTGAGTATTAACAATTTACTGTTCTGGGTCTAATTTCATCAAGAATGTTGGTTCTCCATCTACTATTTTAATTATGGTTACCGATTTTATCGGGTTATGAGATTCGTCAATAGTTAATGTTCCTGTAATTCCAGCGAAACCATCTGTTTCCTCAAGAGCTACTTTTAATTTTTCTGGATTGGCTTCTCCAGCTCTTTCTAATGCATCGGCTACTAAATACCCTAAGTCATATCCTAGAGCGTTGAAAGCATCTGGTTCCTTATTGAATTTCTTTCTAAAGTTTTCTTTGAATTTCAATACCTGTTCTGAATCATCCATTGGTGAATAATGGCTGGAATAATATATGTCGTTTAAGGCATCCTTTCCTGCCAACTCAAATAGTTTTGGAGATTCATATCCATCACCGCCAAGGATTGGTACATTTAATCCAAGTTCCCTTGCTTGTCTTATTATTAGCCCCACTTCTTCGTAATATCCTGGAACATATAGAAGCTCTGGGTTTTCCCCTTTCAAATTGGTCAAAACCGCTTTAAAATCCGTATCTCCAGCTGCATAGGCCTCTACACTTAATATTTCTCCTCCTAATTCTTTAAAGGTTTTTTGGAAGGATTTTGAAAGTCCTTGTGCATAGTCGCTGGTAGTATCTGCTAACACTGCTGCTTTTCTTAATCCTAAGTCATTGTAAGCAAATTGTGCCATCATAACTCCTTGGAAGGAATTATTAAAGCAGGTTTTAAAAGCATATTCTTTTACATTTCCATTTGCATCTAAGGTTACATCATCAGCCGTTGCGGAAGCTGAGATCAGTGGTATTTTATTCTGCATTGCAGCGGGTATGGCTGCTTTTGTATTTCCAGAGGTAGCTGGTCCTAATAGAGCTACCACATTTTCTCTAGTAGCCAATCTAGTTGAGACGTTAGCAGATTCAGTAGCATCAGATTTATTATCTATTACAACTGTCTCTAATTCCTTACCTAGTACTCCTCCTGCTGCATTTATTTCTTCAAAGGCTAGAAGAACTCCATCTTTTAAGTTTGTTCCATAAGTAGCAGTATTGCCTGTAAGCTCATAGTTTAGACCTATCCTAATTTTGTCAGATTCGCTTATATTTGAATTTGAAGCGGAACAACCAACAATAAGTATTAACACCAATAGGGTTAATGTTGCTAAAGATAGTTTTTTGATCATATACAATCACTCCTTAAATTTAATATTTTGTATAACTGCAATAAACCAATAATTCCATCATCACTATTATCCATAAGATCACCTCCTGTGAAATAATGTAAAGTATATAAAAAATGCCTCTATATGTTTTTAACATATAGAGGCTATGTAAATAGCGGTACCACTCTATTTCTTAATTATCTCGCGATAATTAACTCACTAGGTTCGATAGGAATAGTATATTCCTATTTAAACCTTGGCCTTATAACGGAGCCTACCGATACAACCTACTACTATTACAGGTTCAGCTGTATAACTCAGAAGTGAGAGATCCCTATCAAATCAAAACTGGTTCTCAGCTACCCCAGCTCTCTGTATTTGATTATTTAGATAGTTCACGTCTTCGTCATAGTATGTCAAAAATATGGTCGAATTTTTATTTTACAAACTAATATAACACAAAAAAAATAATTGTCAATAGAAATTATGCAATTTTATTTAAATAAATTTCAAATGTTAAATACTTTAAAAATTTTAAAAGAAACAGATAAAGAAACTGGCAATAAAAACATTGAAAATTACAACACAAAAGAGGCGGAATTGTCAGAAAATATAGAAGGAAAACATTTTCATACACAAAAATTGAAGGGGATAGTTATATTAGCTTCAATTATCAGAAAATAATGATGTTTTATTTTATTAATCCCCGAAAAAGTCTATTTGGAAACTTAAAATGATAGGGCATTGGAATTAAAATTTAATTAATCTAGAACTTATGATATAATATATTATAATAATATTAGAATTGTTATGAATATTGCATATAATAATCAATGGCAATCAATAATTTCCATTAGAGAGAAGGGAAATAATGCGTAGTCCTACTTATGGCAAGGTAAGTTATGAAAAGATGATCGAAATAATCAAGGAGTTCATTAACAAATCTCCTGATAGCACTTATCATATATCTATAGGTACTGACAGCCAAAATTTCAGTTATACTAAGCTGGTTATAGTAATAGCAGTTCACAGGGTTGGCAGTGGCGGTATATTCTTTTATGATATAAAAAATGCAAAAAAGATAACCAATATTAGTCAAAAACTATTTTTGGAAACTAGTGCAAGCATTGATTTAGCAACTAAACTTTCAAAAAGCTTGCATAAGGAAGGCATAAACTTAGGGATTAATATCCATGTAGATGTAGGTAAAAATGGAAAGACCAAGAAATTAATTCCTGAAATAGTAGGTTGGATAAAGGCTTGTGGATTTAGCTGTGAAACAAAACCCGATTCATATGCTGCTTCTTGTATAGCGGATAGATATACTAAATGAGCTTAGGGGGACAAATGGATGAAGCAAAGAAGAATTGAAGATTATGGAATAAGTATCGGAACTTTGCCGAAAGGAAAACTCAATAAGATTACCGATGTAAGGGGAATCAAAGTAGGACATTCAACAATTGATAGGGAAAATATTAAAACTGGGGTAACCGTGGTTATTCCGCGAGAGGAAAACATATATTTAAATAAACTGATTGCTGCTTCTTATGTATTAAATGGCTATGGTAAGACTATAGGATTGGTACAAATAGAGGAGTTGGGGACCTTAGAATCCATAATAGCATTAACTAATACATTGAATGTAGGCCTAGTTCATGATGCTCTAGTTGAATACATGATAGAAGAATGTAAAAAGGAAAATTTTGAACTTACTACCTATAATCCAATAGTCTGTGAATGTAACGATAGTTTCCTGAATGATATATCTTTACGGGCTGTTAAGAAGGAACATGTGTTTGGAGCTATAAAAAATGCGATGGTAGATTTTGAGGAAGGCGATGTGGGTGCAGGAAAGGGAATGAGCTGCCATCAGCTTAAGGGTGGAATAGGTTCAGCGTCTAGAATTGTAGAACTGGATGGTGAAAAATATACTGTGGGTGTATTAGTTCAATCTAATCACGGAGCCTTGAAGGATTTAACCATTAATGGGAAAAATATTGGAATAAAGATAGCTGAGAGCTTGAAAGCGAAGCAAGAGGCAGATGAAGGATCTATAATATCCATAATTGCAACGGATATACCCCTTAGCAGTAGGCAATTGAAGAGAATATGTAAAAGGACTGGGGTAGGATTGGCAAGGCTTGGTTCCTTTATAGGTCATGGTAGTGGAGAGATAGTAATAGCCTTTTCAACGGCCAACACAATTCCCCATAATAGGGATGAGGCAATACATAGTATTAAAGTGTTAAATGAAAATAAGATAGATTTAGTCTTTAGAGCAGTGGCTGAATGTGAGGAGGAGGCGGTTTTAAATTCCATGATAACAGCAGAGACCGTTACTGGATTTAAAGGAAGAACAAGGTATAGCTTAAGGGCTTATATAGAGTATTTAACTGATTGCTAATAAAACAGCATGGCTAATTTGCCATGCTGTTTTATTTTTAGATCAAAGCACTAATGGAGACTTAATTGGATTTAAACAAAATGCAAGATAAAAAAATAAACTTGCAAAAATCTATTGCAACTAATTTTGTTTTATGTTAAAATTGTTTCAATCATTCATACTCACAGTTTAAAAATAACAATAAAAATAAGGAATTGAAGAGTGGCGCGCCTTTGTTTACAAAAATTTACAACAATACTAGATGAATAAAAAATGAATGAAAAAGCAAATTAACTTGCAAATACATAATTAGGAGGATTGAAAATGGTTTATAATGGTGTGGATACTTTAAGGCCAAATCTATTTAAAGACATATTCCCTTATGATGAGCTACCTAGGATTAAGTTTAACAATATTCAACTGCCTATGGAAATTCCAGAGGAGATCTGGATTACGGATACCACTTTTAGAGATGGGCAACAATCTATGTCATCCATGACAGTGGACCAGATGGTGAGGATTTATGATTATCTCCATGAGTTGGATAATGGTTCTGGTATTATTAGACAGACTGAGTTTTTCCTTTATTCGGAAAAGGATAGAAAAGCAGTAGAAAGGTGTATGGCTAGAGGATATGATTTTCCTCAGATTACCTCAT
This sequence comes from Tepidimicrobium xylanilyticum, assembly GCF_900106765.1. Classification (NCBI taxonomy): domain Bacteria; kingdom Bacillati; phylum Bacillota; class Tissierellia; order Tissierellales; family Tepidimicrobiaceae; genus Tepidimicrobium; species Tepidimicrobium xylanilyticum. The sequence goes on along the minus strand of NZ_FNNG01000002.1, from coordinate 216,614 downwards.
GGATTAGGGCTAATAAAGAGGATTTCAAGCTGGTTAAGGAGATGGGAATTAAGGAAACGGGAATTCTCATGTCCTGTTCAGATTATCACATATTCCATAAACTGAATATGACTCGGAGGGAGGCTATGGAGAACTATCTTTCCATAGCAGAAAGTGCATTGGAAAATGGGATAATTCCCAGATGCCATTTCGAGGATATAACTAGGGCAGATTTCTTTGGATTTGTAGCCCCATTGGCTAAAAACTTAATGGAATTATCTAAAAAGTATGGGTTGCCAGTTAAAATAAGGGCCTGCGATACATTGGGCCTTGGAGTACCCTTTGTAGGAGTGGAGTTACCCCGGTCTGTACCTGCCATAATCCATGGGCTAAGGTACTATTGTCATGTACCCTCTGAGTCCATAGAGTGGCATGGGCACAACGATTATAATAAGGTGGTTGTAAATTCTACCACTGCCTGGTTATATGGTGGAGCTTCTGCTAACTGCACCTTATTTGGAATTGGGGAGAGGACTGGTAACTGCCCTCTTGAGTCCATGGTGTTTGAATATGGGCAGATTAAAGGGAATACTAAGGATATGAACTTGAAGGTGATCGTGGATATAGTAGATTATTTTGAAAGAGAGCTAGGCTATAAGGTTCCAGAGAGGACTCCCTTTGTTGGAAGTGAGTTCAACGTTACTAGAGCTGGAATACATGCAGATGGAATCCTTAAGGATGAAGAAATATACAATAGTTTCGATACTGACAAAATTTTAGGCAGACCACCCTTGGTGGCAGTAAATTCCTATTCTGGCTTGGCTGGAATTGCTGCATGGATAAATGGCTATTTCAGGTTGAAGGGTTCCAAGAAAATAGATAAAAGGGACCCAAGGATTCTCCCAATAAAGAAATGGGTTGATGATGAATATGCCAATGGTCGTACTTCCATCATTAGAAATGATGAGTTGGAGGAACTCGTATTTAAATATATTCCAAACATATTAGATGAACGGGATTCGAAAGCGATTTAGACTGGAGGTAATAGAATGGGATTAACTGTTACAGAGAAGATAATCAAAGAACATCTAGTAGTTGGTGAAATGAAAAGGGGTAAGGAAATCGGAATAAAAATAGATCAAACCTTAACCCAAGATTCGACGGGAACCATGGCCTATTTGCAATTTGAAGCCTTAGGTATTGATAGGGTGGAGACAAAAAAATCTTTAGCTTATATAGACCATAATCTATTGCAGACGGGACCAGAAAATGCAGATGACCATTTATATATTCAGAGCATAGCTAAAAAATATGGGATATACTATTCTAAGGCTGGCAATGGGATTTGCCATCAGGTACATCTGGAAAGGTTTGGAGTGCCTGGAGAAACCCTATTAGGTTCCGATAGCCATACTCCAACATGTGGAGGGGTAGGGATGCTTGCTATTGGAGCAGGAGGGTTGGATGTGGCTGTAGCGATGGCAGGAGGAGAATATTATATTACCATGCCTTATATTGTAAAAGTAGAATTAAAGGGAAAGTTAAGAACGGGTGTTTCTGCTAAAGATATCATATTAGAGGTTTTAAGAAGATATAAGGTTAAAGGAGGATTGAACAAGGTATTTGAATATGCTGGGGAGGGAATAAAGTACCTTACTGTACCAGAAAGAGCGACTATAACCAATATGGGGGCAGAATTGGGATCAACCACTTCCATATTCCCTTCCGATGAAGAAACCTATAGATTTTTAAAGGCTCAAGGAAGAGGGAGAGATTTTACTCCTATAGAAGCTGATTTTGATGCCCATTATGATGAGGTTATAATCATAGACTTGGATAAATTAGAGCCTTTAATAGCTTGTCCTCATAGTCCGGATAGGGTAGTGCCAGTATCTTCCTTGAATAGGATTAAAGTAAATCAGGTAGCTATAGGAAGCTGTACCAATTCTTCTTACATGGATTTGATGAAGGTAGCTAAAATATTAGAGGGAAAGACTATAGGGGAGGAAGTTTCTCTAGTTATATCCCCTGGTTCCAAACAGGTTCTCAATATGCTAGCTCAAAACGGAGCCTTAGCAAAGCTTATATCTGCAGGAGCCAGAATATTGGAATCAGGTTGTGGCCCCTGTATTGGTATGGGACAATCCCCTAATACGGACGGAGTCTCTTTAAGAACTTTCAATAGGAATTTTAAAGGAAGATCTGGAACGCCTTCTGCAAAAGTCTATCTGGTAAGCCCTGAAACTGCTGCAGTTTCTGCTTTAACTGGATACATCACAAACCCTGAAGAATATGTTAAGGATATAAATATAACTATGCCTGAAAAGTTCTTAATCAATGATAATTTAATAATTAGTCCAGCAGAAAAGGGAGAAGATGTAGAAATAGTTAGAGGTCCAAATATTAAGCCTTTCCCAAGAAATAAGGCAATGGATGAGACTATAGGTGGGAAAGTGTTAATAAAGGTAGGGGATGATATTACCACCGACCATATTATGCCTTCCAATGCAAAACTCCTACCCTATAGGTCGAATATTCCCTATCTGTCCAACTATTGTTTGATCCCTTGCGATAAAGATTTTCCTAAAAGAGCAAGAGAATTTGGAGGAGGCATTATATTGGCTGGACATAATTATGGACAAGGTTCTAGTAGAGAACATGCAGCCTTGGTGCCCTTGTATTTGGGAATTAAAGCTGTAATAGCTAAATCATTTGCAAGAATTCATAGGCAAAATTTAATCAATAATGGAATACTTCCTTTAATCTTTGAAAAAGAAGAAGATTACGGGCGAATTGATGTGTTGGATGAATTACTAATAAAAAAAGTATTGACACAAATGAAAGGGAATAAGATAATAGTAAAAAATATTTCAAAAGATGAGGAATATGTTCTGCTGCTAGATGTAACTGAAAGACAGAGGAATATATTAAAATCTGGCGGACTACTAAACTATATAAAAGCCAGATCTTCTCATAGATAGGAGGAGTGGATATGGCATATGATATAACATTAATTCCAGGAGATGGTATAGGACCAGAGGTCATTTCTTGTACAGTTGAGATCATAGAAGCTGCAGGAGTTCCTATTAATTGGCAACAGGTAGAATCTGGAGCTAAAGCGGTGGAGAGTGTTGGTACCCCCCTGCCGGACCATGCAATGGATAGTATAAAGAAAAACAAAATAGCTCTAAAGGGGCCTCTAACCACACCTATTGGGGGGGGTTTTAGGAGTGTAAATGTAAGGTTAAGAAAGGAATTAGGGCTATTTGCTAATATAAGGCCTATTAAATCCTTTGAAGGGGTTAAGGCTCTTCACAAGGATATGGATTTGATAATAGTTCGAGAGAATACGGAGGACCTTTATATAGGCAAAGAAAGAATGATAGACGAAAACAAGGCAGAAAGCATCAAGATAATCACTAGGGAGGCTAGCGAAAAGATTTGCAGATATGCTTTCCAAATGGCTAAAGATTTAAATAGAAAAAAAGTAACTTTAGTCCATAAGGCCAATATTATGAAATTAACCGATGGTCTTTTTTTGGAATCGGGAAGAAAGGTAGCTAGAGATTATCCAGAAATAGAATTTGAGGAAATGATTGTAGATGCTATGAGCATGAAATTAGTCCAATTTCCCCAGGATTACGACATAATAGTAGCACCTAATTTATATGGAGATATATTATCCGATTTAGCCGCAGGTCTTATTGGTGGATTGGGTTTGGCTCCAAGTGCTAATATGGGGGAAGACATTGCCATATTCGAACCTGTTCATGGTTCTGCTCCTGATATAGCCAATAAAAACATTGCCAATCCTATTTCGGCCATATTGTCTGGAGTTATGATGTTAAAACATATTGGGGAGTTGGAAGCAGCTACAAGAATAGAAAGGGCTGTATCAGCAACATTAAAGGTAGAGGGAAACTTAACTAAAGATTTAGGCGGATGCCAGGGAACTAAGGAATTTGCTGAAAAGGTGATAGAAAGAATCACATAAACATTAGTAGCATAATAAGGTTAAGGGTGATGGATATGAGGAAAAGATTTAAAAAGGTGTTAGTAGCCAATAGAGGAGAAATTGCCATTAGGATATTTAGAGCATGTAGTGAGTTGGGAATTAGAACTGTTGCAGTTTACTCTAATGAAGATAAAAATTCCCTCTTTAGGGTAAAAGCAGATGAATCCTATTTGATTGGAAGGAATAAAGGACCTATTGAGGCCTATTTAAGTATTGATGAGATTATAGAATTGGCCCTTAAAAAAGGGGTAGATGCAATTCATCCTGGATATGGATTCTTATCTGAAAATCCAGAATTTGCAAAGAAATGCCAAGAGGTAGGGATAGAGTTCATAGGTCCCACCTATGAGATGATGGTGAGTTTAGGGGATAAGATTAAATCTAAAAAATTGGCCCATAGCTTGGGAGTACCTATTGTCCCTGGAATTGAAAGGGCAATTAGTTCTGTAGAGGAGATTATGGAATTTGCCAACTCCTATGGCTACCCTATCATGTTGAAGGCCTCTGCAGGAGGTGGCGGCAGGGGTATGAGAGTGGTAAGAAGCGAAGATGATCTAAAAAGACAGTTCCAAAGCGCTAAGGAAGAGGCGAAGAAGGCTTTTGGGATTGATGATATTTTCGTGGAAAAATATTTAGAAAAGCCAAAGCACATAGAGGTTCAAATATTAGGGGATAAATATGGCAATATAGTACATCTATATGAAAGGGATTGTTCTATTCAAAGAAGACATCAGAAAATTATTGAATTTACACCTGCATTTTCTATTTCCGAGGAACTTAGGCAGAAGATTTGCGACGATGCATTAAAAATTGGAAAGGCTATCAATTACAGGGGGGCGGGAACTGTTGAATTCTTATTGGATAGGTATGGTAACCATTATTTCATCGAGGTAAACCCTAGAATACAGGTGGAACATACTGTTACTGAAATGACTACAGGCATTGATATAGTGCAGGCACAGATTTTAATAGCAGAAGGTTATTCTCTTGATTCAAAAGAAATAGGGATAAAAGGGCAGGGGGATATTCAGCCTAGAGGTTATGCCATCCAATGTAGGGTGACTACTGAAGACCCATTGAAGAATTTCATACCGGATACGGGTATCATTGATCAATATAGGACTGGTTCTGGATTTGGAATAAGGTTAGATGGAGGCAATGGGTTTACAGGCTCCATCATTGGACCTTACTATGACAGCCTACTGGTAAAGGTTACAGCTTGGTCTCGAACCTTTGAGGATGCAAGTAGAAAGTTAGTTAGAGCATTGAAGGAAGTAAAGATTAGGGGAGTAAAGACCAATATTCCATTTTTAATAAATGTTTTAAACCACAAGGAATTTTTAAGTGGCAAGTGTGATACTGGATTTATCACCTATAATCCAGAGTTATTTAATATAGAGACTAAAGAGGATAAAGAGCTTAAGGTGTTAAAATTTATTGGTGAAAAGGTGGTAAACGAAACAAAAGGATATAAGCCCGATTTCAATATTCCTAGGGTACCAAGGGTGGATAATACTAACCCAAGTCCTGGTACAAAACAGATACTGGATGAAAAAGGGCCGGAAGGATTGGTAAAATGGATTAAGGATAATAAGAAGCTGTTGTTGACTGATACCACCATGAGAGATGCTCATCAGTCCTTGATGGCTACGAGGATGAGAACCATAGATATGCTTAGGATTGCTGAGGCTATTTCTGTATTAGGGAAAGGATTATTTTCCTTGGAAATGTGGGGAGGAGCAACATTCGATGTAAGCTATAGGTTTTTAAAAGAATGTCCTTGGAAGAGGCTGGAATTGTTAAGGGAGAAGATTCCCAACATACTATTTCAAATGTTAATTAGAGGAGCCAATGGAGTTGGATATACGAATTATCCAGACAATGTTATAAGAGAATTTATAAAAGAGGCGGCTAATAGCGGAATTGATGTATTTAGGATATTTGATTCATTAAACTGGTTGAAGGGTATGGAGGTAGCCATATATGAAGTACTAAAACAGGGGAAAGTGGCTGAAGTCTGCATCTGCTATACAGGAGATATTCTTGATGATAGAAGGGATAAATATACATTAGAATATTATATAAAGACTGCAAAGGAAATTGAAAAGACAGGAGCTCATATTTTAGGGATTAAGGACATGTCCTCTTTATTAAAACCACAAGCTGCATACAAGCTTATTAGTGCATTGAAGGAAGAAATAGATATTCCGATACATCTCCATACTCACGATACCAGTGGAAATGGTGTGGCAACCATTCTGATGGCAGCTCAAGCGGGTGTGGATGTAGTGGATACTGCCTTTAATAGTATGGCAGGCTTGACAAGCCAACCAGCACTGAATTCTGTAGTTGCAGCTTTAGAATATACGGAAAGATCTACTGGTTTAGATTTAGATGATTTACAGAAAATTTCAGATTACTGGATGGATATAAGGCCAATATACAGCCAATTTGAATCCGAGTTAAAGTCTGGCACAGCAGAGATATATAAGTATGAGATTCCTGGAGGACAGTATTCTAATTTAAGGCCTCAGGTCGAGAGCTTTGGACTAGGTCATAGATTTGATGACATTAAGGAGATGTATAGGATTGTCAATGAAATGCTTGGGGATATAGTAAAGGTTACTCCTACATCAAAGGTGGTAGGAGATTTGGCCATATTTATGGTACAAAACGATTTAACCCCTGAAAATATCTATGAAAAAGCAAAGGGTATGGCTTTTCCAGATTCAGTGGTGGCTTATTTTAAAGGTATGATGGGTCAGCCTATAGGTGGTTTTCCTGAGAAATTTCAGAAATTGGTGCTTAAAGGAGAAAAACCAATAACCTGCAGACCCGGTGAACTATTAGAAGATGAAGATTTCGATAAAATTGCTAACTACTTGAAGGAGAAATATAATATTGAGCCAACCATGAAAGAGGTGCTGTCCTATGCTTTTTATCCTAAGGTATTTGAAGAGTATTTAGAATTCATTGTAAGAGATGGTGATTTTAGCAGAGTAAGTAGCGATGTGTTCTTCTATGGTATAAAGGAGGGAGAAATAGCTGAGGTCGAAATCGAAGAGGGAAAGATACTGGTAATTAAACTACTTGAAATAGGAAAGTTAGACGAGGAAGGCTATAGGACACTATATTTTGAAGTAAATGACAGCAGAAGAGCCATAAAGATATTCGATAAAGCAAGCAAAGTAGTTGATAAACCTGAGTTCATTCAGAAGGCAGATCCAGATAATAAATTGGATATAGGTGCTAATATACCAGGGATAGTGGCTAAAATATTGGTTAAAGAAGGAGAAAAGGTTGAAAAGAATCAATTGATGGTCATAATAGAGGCCATGAAGATGGAAACTCATGTAATATCAGCTGTGGAAGGTACAGTTAAATCTATTTTCGTTAAAGAAGGCCAGAATGTAGAATTAGGCGAGTTATTGATTAGATTAGAATAATTTTTTGCTCCTCCCTTTTGAAGTAAACATCAATTAAATTATTTGTAGGTTAATGTGGTATAATGTAGAAAAAAAGGGGGGAGCTAGTTTGATTCTCACAGTAAGTCTAAATCCTTCGATAGGAAGAAGGTATAATATTAAAGATTTTCAGTTAGGCAAATCCTTTGTAGCTACAGATATCCAATATACTGCTGAAGGTGGCGGGTTAAATGTGATGAATGTGATAAAAGGCTTTAATGTTCCGGTGATGGTCACTGGTTTTTTAGGTGGTAGAAATGGTGATTATATTAAAAAAGAACTAGACCTTATGGGAATCAGACAAGAATTTATCCCCATTAATGAAGAAAGTAGAAGCTCCATCTCAATTATTTCTGAAAATGGAATTAGTACGAAAATATCAGAAAGAGGACCATCCATATCGGGAAATGAAGTATTGGCCTTTTATGAACTTTATAAAGAGATTATAAAAGAAGTAGATATTATTTGTGCTTCAGGAAGCCTTCCTCATGGTTTACCTCCTGAAACCTATGCTAACCTAATCATTATGGCTAAAGAAGTAGGGAAGAAATTCTTCTTAGATACCAGTGGAGAAGCTTTAAAGCTAGGAGTAGATGCTAAACCTTTTTTTGTCAAGCCCAATCGGGAAGAACTAGAAGAGATAATGGGGTGCAAAATTCAATCGGAAATGGAACTAGTACAAGCTGGTAAATACTTAGCGGAAAATGATATTGAAATAGTGATTATTTCATTAGGAGATGAGGGTTCTATAGCTTTTCATAACGGATATATCTATAGGATTAGGGTACCTAAAATAGAAACTATAAATCCAGCAGGTTCTGGTGATGCTATGGTAGGAGGTTTTGTGGCATCATTATATAGGGATTATGATTTTGAATTTGCACTAAAGGTTGCAGCTGCCTGTGGTACAGCCAACGCTATGGAAAAGGAAACGGGTAAAGTTGATATGTTCAATATGAAAAAGATAATGAAGGATGTGATTATTACTAAATCCAAGTTCTGAAGCAAGTAAAATTCATATGTTATATTTAAAGTATCGTAAGCAGGGATGTAGGCTAGGTTGATATACGAAAGACATAAATAATTACAGAAATCATATAATAAGTATATCGTTATGAGAGGAGGTTTTATAAACAGAATGGCTGAAAATAGATATGATGGAATTAAAATATTTAAGTTTATCTTATATGCAGCAATTGGAATATTCATGTTCTTCGTTCCTATTAAAGTGAATGGTAATAGTTCTATTCCACTAGACCATATTGTTAACTATATTAAAACATTGCCTTACTTTGAGCCTGTGTATTCAGGTTTAATAGTAACTGTAGGCGGAATATTGCCTTTTGTAAACAAAACTTGGAACAAGGATAAAACAACAGCAGTTTTTTCACTCATTAAGATATTAGGAATTGTATTCATATTGATGGGGATTTCTAATAGAGGACCAGCATTTTTAATGGCTGAAGGCGTAATCCCATTTATCTACAGTAAAATCGTCATCCCAGTAATCACAATAGTTCCGATTGGATCAATATTTCTTGCATTTTTAGTCAATTATGGTTTAATGGAGTTTGTTGGAGTTTTTATGCAGCCTATTATGAAACCAATTTGGAAAACACCCGGAAGGTCTGCTATAGATGCTGTAGCCTCGTTTGTTGGCAGTTATTCACTAGCTTTGCTTATTACTGATAAGGTATATCAAGAAGGTAAGTATACTGGAAAGGAAGCTGCTATTATAGCAACTGGTTTTTCAACTGTATCTGCCACCTTTATGATTATAGTGGCTAAAACTTTAGGTATTATGGATCAATGGCTCTTATATTTCTGGTTAACATTGATTATTACATTTATTGTAACAGCTATAACAGCAAGACTTTATCCTTTAAACAAGAAGCCAGACACATATTATAATAATCAGGAAGGATATCCAGAAGAATTATATACTGGTAATAGGTTTAAGCTGGCATTAGAAGAGGGGATGGAGGCCTTTGATAATGCCCCAACTGTTGTGCAAAGTACATTGGATAATCTGAAATCTGGAGTTATACTAGCTTTATCAATTGGGCCATTGCTAATGTCCATTGGTGTTATAGGGGTAGTTCTAGCTGAATATACGCCCTTGTTTGATATAGTTGGATATATATTCTATCCATTTACCCTTATCACAAGAGTACCTGAGCCACTATTATCAGCTAAAGCAATGGCTCTTAGTATAGCAGAGATGTTTCTACCAGCATTAATTGTAACAGAAGCTCCTATTATCACTAGATTTCTTATAGCCATAGTGAGTGTATCTGAGATATTATTCTTTTCTGCTTCAATACCATGCATTATGGGTACCAAAATACCAATTTCATTAAAAGATATTATCATAATATGGATAGAAAGGGTTATATTATCCATACTTATAACAGCGCCAATATTGCATATAATGTTTTAGACTATGAATAATACGGAGCCTTATGCTCTGTATTTTTTATAGTCAATTAATAGAATAATATGTAAATAAAATGTTGACTTTATACTAAACACATTAAGGGAGTTATTAACGTTATTTGATATAGAAAAAAATATATAGACCGAGAATTACAGTGCTAAGTATATTTAAATAAAATTTTTAAGTGTGTTAATAATTTCCTGCCAAATATGATCTCTATTTCCCTCTGTTATTCTAATTATCATTACATCTTTCCTATTTCGAATATTGTTCAAAAATTCACAGTCCTCATCCTTTAAAACTCCAAATACTATTTTTTGGCTATCCAATAATTCAAATATTTTAGAGGTAAATACATCTATATTCTTTTCTGATGAGCCTAATTCATCTAGTACTATAATATCGTCACTTTTTAGGCTTTTATCTAAGAGTGGTGCCAACCCCTTTTCAAAAGCTTCAGGAAACCATATCTTTGAGTTATCCCTAGAATCAGATCTAACTATTGTATATTGTTCATTAGGGTTTTTTACTGATTTCGCAATATATCGTCTATAATAGCCTTCATATATTCTTTCTGTAATATAGCCGCCGATGGACAGGTCTATATTATTTAAAACCTTTTTTAATATTGTAGATTTACCTATTCCAATTCTTCCGGTTAAAAATAGATTATTCAATAAAAACACCCCGTTACAATTTGTCTATATAGTAATAGTTTAGCATATTTAGAAAAAGATTAAAACTGCCAAAATATCTTATAAACACTGTTTGATATTATGGATAATTTTGATACTATACAGCTTTACATAGGAAGATTTGTATGTTAAAGTATTAATAAGTAGAATAGTTGAATAGCTCCATAGTCTCCGAGCATTTTGGCCTGGGAATTTACACTATAAATTTATGGTCAACTTGCCGATAGGGTTTGACTGGAAACGGTCAAGCCTCCCAGTGGAAAGGAGAAGTTTAAAGATGCGGCATTTCCATCTGGGATGCTGCTTTAAATTTTTCCTCTCCCTTTATTTGCTTTAAATTTAGTTTTGACTAAATTTAAATAAATTAGAAAGGTGGAGGTATTATGTTTATCAAAAAATTCAAAATTGTCTCAATTATTATGGCAATGGTATTAATATTGTCACAAGGAATAGTATTTGCAGGTAATGTTAACGCTTTTGCCATTAAAATTTCAGGACCAGGTGTGGAAAAGGAATTGGAATTTAGCCTTGATGATTTAAAAGCTATGCCAGAAGAAGCCCAAATTAATGAAGAATACATATACAACAGTAAATCGGGTCAAAAGTCTGTAAAGGTTAAAGGGGTTAGCTTAGCTTACATATTAGAGAAAGTAGCTGGATTAACTGTTGAAAATGCTTTGGTAAATTTTGAAGCATCAGATGGATATCCAATAGATCCACAGACTTTACAAGATATATTAAACCAAGATTTAAAATATGTTTTAGCTTATGAGATTGATGGAGAGCCAATCGATAATGACGATAACCCAGAGAGTGAGGAAATAGTCATCTATAGAAAGTTAAAAGAAGAAGGAGAATTTGGTACTGTATTTAAATTGGTAGTAAGAATAACTGTAGGAGAAGCTATTGAACAAGCAGAGGAATCGGTTAAAGAACTAACAAAACCGGAAATAGAGCCAGTAAAAGAAATTGAGGAGATTGTATTTACCGACATTACAGAAGAGTATAAATTTGCAGAAACAGCCATCTATGAACTTGCTAAGAGGGGAATTGTAAGCGGAGTAGGTAATAATATATTTGCTCCAGGTGATGTTTTCACAAGAGCTCAGTTCTGCAAGATAGCAGTTGAAGCTATAGGCTATGAACTAGAGGAATATTCTGGAAACTTTACCGATGTAAAAGCTGAAAACTGGTTTGCTCCTTATGTAGAAGCAGCCGTTAGAGAAGGCTTATTTACGGGGTATACTGATGGAACTTTCAGACCAGATAAAGAAATAACTAGAGAAGAATTAGCTGCTGTTGTGGGAAGGGCTGCTGTACTAGCTGGTCTAGTAGATCAGGAGAAGATGAACAAGTTTGTAATGGAAAAAACATCTTTTGAAGATAAGGACGAAGTTTCATCATGGGCAGCTAACCAAGTGGCGTGGTTAGATGCTCAAGGCGTATTTAAGGGAGTTGCTGAGGAAAAATTTGAACCTAAAAAAGTGGTTACTAGGGCAGAGGCAGCTTTAATAGTATATAATGCCTTGTTTAATAAATAGTTTTAATAAATAGATGAAGAGGGAAACAATGGTTGTCCCTCTTTATCCATAATGGAAGGAGGTAAACTATGAAAGGTAAAAGAAATAGATTATTTTCAGTCCTATTAATAATAGGGATGCTACTTTCCAAATTTGCCTTTCTAGGGGACATAGTTGAAGCTGCAGCAGTTGAACTATTGATTACAGGTACAGGAGTTTATGAGGATGTCAAAATTACAGAATCCGACTGGGATAAGTATCAGATGGTGGAAAGATATTTTTCTGGAAACAATAGCCTATATTTCCACAAGATCATCAAGGTAAAGGGGTATGACCTATTCGAATTAATAGGTAAGGATAACCTAAAGACTGACAAGGACTATCAGGTTAAGTTTACCTGTGCTGATGGTTTTGAATTTACTAAGACCATAAGCGAACTTAAAAACACCTATTTCTTCCGAGATTTCACTGAAAAGACCAAGGAAAAAGTTGAGCCCATGATAGCTAAGTATACTTTGGAGTTGGTCGATTTCCCTAAAAACAATTTTTCACCTCCAATTAGATGGGAAGATAAAGAGATTGCCAACAAGGATTTGGACAAGGGTTTTCCAAAATTAGCTTTTGGTCAGACAAGTATTGATGATATGAACCTATCTCAATGGGGAAAAGAGGTTGTGAAGATAACCATTGGCGATGAGAGGCTATCTGAAAAGCTTAGCCAAGGAATTAGCAAGGATTCACCCTATAAGCACATTAGCTATGTTGGGGCTCCATATAATATAGATGCCATAACTGGCGCAACCTTTACCATCGAAGGTCCTGGGGTGGAAGGCTATAGGGCTATTTCCTTGAGGCAGATCGAAGAGGATGTTGCTGGTCAGGAACAGGTTACATACTATGAAAAGGTAGATGGGAAAGTTGTTCAAAACAACTATGAAGGAATAAATGCAAAATACTTAGTAGACAACTACGTAAAGGTTACCCCCAAGGCAGGAAACCTAATATTTAAGGATAAGTCCAGAAAAACCATCTTAACTATACCTATAGAGGAAGTAGGCTATTACACTATTGCCTATGGAATAAATGAGGTACCCTTTGTATATTTGGACACAGATGCAGGTTACAGGCCTGAAAAATATAACGCCAATGGCTGCTTTAAGCTAGTATATGAACAGGATAAGAACACAGCCAAGGAATTCTCAAATGTTGCTTATATCTACGTAGAGGAGAAGGATGCAAAGAATATATACGAGCATACCTATCCGCCTTATGATGACCTTAAATATACCAACTATGAGATAATTATCCATGGTAATAAGGTGAATGGGGAGGTAAGGCTTAAGGTTTCTGATATAGAGGCCATGGATGATCTAAAGTATGAAGATGAGTACAGTTTATCCAACAGCGAGTACTTCTGGTATTACAATCGGTATAAGGGGATTCCACTATGGGATTTACTCCTTAAGATAGGAATAGACCCCAATATAGATGAAAATACTAGTGTCCAGTTTATAGCAGCCGATAGGTATTATTTTGCACCAATGACTATCAAGGAGATAAAGGATAGTTCATTGTATGGATATTATGAAAAGAATCCAGAGGATTTAGGTGATGGAAGATTTGATGGTTCTAGTGAAGTGCCTCTTCATACGGGGATGCCTGTATTAGTAGCCTATGGTTTTAACGGATACCCCTATGTCATAAGGTCTACTGATGAAGGATATAATTCTGGTTTAGGTAATGATGGAGGGCCTGTAAGGGTTATATTTGGTAAGAAGGATTATAACGATCCTAATGGGTCTAATCAAGTACAGTTTTTGAAGGAGATAATCATTGGAGGAGGAGAGCCTGTATCCTTTGATGAGGACAGGAAGGATTCTGGAGAATCCACCTACAAGGAAGTAGGTAAGGATGCAGCCTGGAACCACAACCAAGGAGTTTATACACAATACCTAGACATGCCAGTTTTAAGAATAACCGGTTCCCAAATTAAGGAACCTATGACCTTTACTCTAAGGCAATTAGAATCCTTGACAGATCATATAGTCAGGGATGTATATACTGGAGATGGTGTGCGTGAATTTGAAGGCATAGTCTTGTGGGATATTATATCCAAGGTTGTAGGACTTAAGGAAGGTGTAGAGATACCCAGCAGCGTAAGGGTATTTAGTGGGCCGAATTATAATCAAATTATAAGAAGTAGCAAGGATCTAATGGAGGGCATAGTAAATTCAAAAGGGGAGTTGAAGAAGATAATATTGGCTTATGCAGTTGATGGATATCCGCTAGTACCAAATGAGAGCGATGGAGGCTATGCATATAATAACGCTTTTGGTCCATTAAGGCTTATATTTGAGGAAAGCAAATCCATGTGGGTTAAATGGACGGACTGTATTGTGGTAGGTAACGGAGACTATGAAGAGCCTAAGATGGAAGATGTGAAAGATTTAGGTATACCCCTTATTGGCACTGGAGGTTTTGAAGATATTAAAAACCATTGGGCTAAGCAGGAAATAGAAGAGATGGCTGCTATGGGATATGTAAAGGGAAGCCAGGACAAATTTAGGCCCAATGATGATATTACAAGGGCTGAGTTTATAGCAATACTGGTTAGAATATTGGGATTGGATTCTTTTGAATTGGACAGTCCATTTAAGGATGTAAAGGATTCAGATTGGTTTTATAAAGAGGTATTATCTGCTGTAAATGCTGGGCTTATTAAGGGCTATGGCGATGGCAGCTTTAGACCTAATGCGCCAATAAAAAGGCAGGAGATAGCTTCTATATTAGCTAGCCTATTAGATAATGAATTAAGTGAGGAAGAGGTAGCATATATATTGTCTAATTTTGATGATGAAGTTGAAGGATGGGCCAGGGATTCGGTAGCTAAAGCAATAGATGCAGGAATTATGAAGGGCTTATTAGGTAGTATTATTGGAGGAAATAATAATGCAACTAGGGCAGAAGCTACGGTTATGTTACTGAGGTTTATTAAAAACTAATGCGGCAATAGGATTTTCCTATTGCCCTATTTAGGAGGGTTCTATGAGAAGGTTTAAGCTAATCAAATTAGTTATTATCATCATTTTAACCATTTCCTTATCATTAACAGGATGTAAATCTAAAGATAGGAGTGAGAACATTGCCATAGATCTGGAACAGGAAAAAATGGTAGACCTAGCTGAAGAGGAGGAAATGGGCACAGATACTGGAGGAGAGGTTACTCCTACAGAGGAGGAAGCAGTTCAAGAGGAAATCGAAGAAGTTGAGGAAGAGGAGGTAGTTAAAGAGGAGACTACTGATCAGGCTCAAAAACCTAAAGAAACCGAGCCTCAAAAAGCTGATGAGGAGGAAGTAGTGGAAGAAGAGGCAGCTCTATTAAAGATAGAGGGAAAGGTTGGCAAGGAGTTGAAGCTGACCTTAAAGGACCTTAAGGCTATGGATGATATCATATTCCAAGCTGACTACTATTCCATAAACAATTTTGGAACGACTGCCCATACTAATTTTAAGGGAGTTAATTTGTGGAAGTTGCTTGAAAAAGCAAATATATCTTCAGAAGCTGCTAAAGTTTCTATCATTGCAACGGATGGTTACAGTATGGAGTTTACTGTTGAAGAGGTTAAGAGGCAGGACTATATAGACGAAACGGATCCAAATAAAAAACTTCCCATGATAATAGCTTGGGAAGAAAATGGAGTAGAATATGACCCAGTAGAAGGACCTCCTTTTAAACTAATAGTAGGCCAGAAGGAAGCAGGAGATGTGAACAAGCCACAATGGGTTTCAAATATAGATAGAATTGTAGTGGAGTAGGTAATAAGATGATGAGGGGCAAAAACTTTTACATAATTTTTTTAGTAATAGTAGTTACCATAGTAGGCCTACTTTTTGGCATGAAGAATAAAGCTTCTGAAGAGGAACTTAAGGTTAGGGCCTTTTTTCCCAATGCAAAAAAGGTTAGACTAGTAAAGAATATTGCAGATGATATGTTTATCTCCATTAATTTTCCTGGGGTAAAGAGGGCCTATGAGGTAGATGGGGACTTGAAGGTCTTTGTATCCAGCTGTGTAGGTTATAATGGGCCTGTAGATGTGTTGGTAGCAATAGATAGCAGTACCGATGAATTGCTGGGAATAGAGATATTGGATCATGAAGAATCCTTAGATTATGCAGAACATATTGAATCCAACTGGTTTCTGGATAGGTTTAAAAATATAGTGGCAAACAAATACTTAAATCTGGTGGTTTTAGAAAAGGAAAAGCCAGAGGACATCATTCAGGTGACGGGAGCAACGGTTAGTTCCCAAGCTGTGGTCAATGCAGTTAATGCAGCTATAGGTGCCTACCAATATTTGATGAAGAGTTTAAAGATGGAAGGGGTAGCAGATGTGGTACCTCAGGAGATGTGGGAGAAGGACAGCAATAGCTTCGCCATAAATTGGGAAGGTGGTTTAATTAGGATTAATACTGAGAAAATAAAGGAATATGAGCAAGTGGAAATAGATGTAATCCTTATCAATACCACAGGTACGGAGACCCCCCTAAGTGTAAAAGGCCCTACCCTTCGAGATATTCTAGAAGGAGAAGGGATAGACTTAAGTGACTATGAGGGCATAGGGGTAACAGGCCGGGATGGGTATTATACCTTGATAGATAAAGAAAAATTGGAAACCAACGATGTGATACTGGCCTGGGAAGTTAATGGCAAGCCCATTAAGGAGGATGAGAAGCCTGTAAGGGTAATTTTGCCTAATGAATTGGGGCCCTATTGGGTGAAGATGGTAACAAACATCGACCTGTACGACAAAATTTCTCCCAAGGATATAGATAAGGTTCATATATTTGAACCCTTAGTGGAAGATATTGAACCCTACTACTATGAATACTACGGTAGTAAGGATAAATCCTACGAATTAGGCAGGATTTTAAGCAAGTTCGACGAAGTAGATGAAAAGGGGTTTTTTACCATGGTTTCTGTCGATGGTTATGTTAAAAATGAAACCATATCTATGGTCAGGCAAAGATACTTTATAAAGGTTGAAGGGGATAATGCCCCAATGAATATAGCCCCTACCTTTAAACTGGGCATGAATGTAAAGCATATGACCCATTTTTCCACTACCAAGGATGCTGTCATATTCCCAAATAAAATGTCGCAAGTGGTTAGAACCAAGGACATAGGTGGTAAGGAAGGGTTACTCTTGGAGGATGTATTGTTAACAGCAGGGATGAGATGGAGTGAGGAAGCTAGATTTGCTCTAGCGGATAGAAATGGCGGAGAAAGGGAAATATCCTATGAGGAAATGCTCAATTCCTATATGGTGTATGATGAAAACATGGTAAGCATCTACCAGGGCGACAGGGAGCTAATGAAGGATATAATAAGGGTTGAGAAAAGATGAAAATAGGCAAGAGAAGTATCATACAGATAGCTTTTACCTTATTTACCATAATAACTTGTATAGTATATTATCTATATATCAATGGGCTTGTGGACTCTAAAGTACTATCTATAGGGGATATCAACCCCTATGGGGGCTGGAGTGCCCTAAAATCTACTTTTACTGATCCATCCTACAAGTGGAGGGGGATAAGCAGGTCTATTGCCCTTACCATTGGAATATCCCTTGTTGCCCTATTAATGGGCAGGTTCTTCTGTGGATATATGTGTCCCATAGGAGCCCTACAGGATTTCTTTAAATATATGGGAAGAAGGCTGGGGATTAGGGGGAGAAGGCTTCCAAGAGGGAGTTATTTCAAACCTGAAGTATTAAAATACTTAATATTGTTAATAGTCCTAACATTGAGCATTTTAGGTCTGGGGAACAGGGTATCGTTCTATTCTCCCTGGCTTGCTTATTTAAACCTATTCCTAGGCTTTAATTTGCAGGTAGGTTTTTTTATACTATTGATAATAGCCTCAACTTCCCTATTTATAAAAAGGGCTTTCTGCAGGCTTTTGTGTCCATTAGGGGCTTTTCAGAGCTTACTTACTGTCCTTGGCCCATCTGGAATCTATGCCAATGAAAGGTGCGGTGGATGTACCTATTGTTTAAGGGATTGCGCTGTTGCCATAGATAAGCCTGATAATGGTGAGATTTCGCCAGAGTGTATTCGGTGTTTAAAATGTGTGGAAACCCAATGTATAAGGCATACTGAGGGCTATACTTTAAAATTTGTAAGGCAAACCCTTAATAGGAATTCCTATATAGCCATTAGTCTTACCTTGATAATAGGAATTTATCTATTCTTTCCATCAATTAAAGCAAACAACAATACCCAATCTATAATGGATTTAGGTATTTTAAAGGATGGAACCTATATTGGGACTGGAATTGGTTTTGGTGGCAGGATGCAGGTAGAGGTAATTATAAGAAATGGGAGGATTGTAGATATAAATCCAACTGACCACAATGAAACTATTGGATATTTTGAGGAGGTTTTTAGGAGGATTTCCATAAATATAATTGAGAGCCAAAATTTCAATGTGGATGCTATAAGCGGAGCTACAGCCACAAGTAGAGGTTTTATAAATGCGGTTAAGAGCGGAATTAATCAAGCCTTAGAGGAAAATAGGAGGATAAGATGAGTATTAAAAAGATAATTGCCATAGGAACTGTAAGTGGGTTGATAATTATTTTTGCCTTTTCATTAGGATTTTTTGCAGAAGAGGATATTTTTATAACCATCGTTCAAGGAGAAGCTGAGAAGATTGTTGATAAGGAATTTATATATAGTCATTCAGAAGCAATTGTTTTTCCTGCTGTAGTAAGGAGTAGCGGGAAAAAGCCTATTGAAACGGAATATAAGGGTATTGAATTATCCACTTTCTTTTCATCCTTGGGTATAGATACATCTGGTGCAAAGAGGATAACCTTCAATGCAACAGATGGATATAGGATAATTTTGAAGGTTGAGGAGCTTTTGGAACCAAACAATGTTTATCTCACTTTTGAAAGGGATGGAGAGCTTATGAAATCTAAGAAACATGGAGGCAATGGCCCCTTTCAGTTGGTAATAAGAAGAGATCCTTTTAGTCAACGCTGGATTAAACATGTTGAAGAGATTATTATAGAATAGCTGAAGGGCTTGAGGATTTTGGAGGAAAAACTATGTTTAAGAATTTGGTGAATAAATTTTCCATTTTTGAAATAATAGTAATTGCACTAATGGCTACCTTAGGTATTGCCACCAAGCCAGTTATAGTGCCCTTGGCCCATATCATCACCGGTCCCCTATTCATTCCCGGTGGGGCTATTGCAGGAGGCCTATATATGATGTGGATAGTGTTGGGAATGGGCTTAATAGGAAAGGTTGGAGTTGCTACCTTAATATCCCTAGTTCAATCCATCATGGTGGTAAGCCTTGGCATATACGGAACCCATGGAATTGTAAGCTTTTTTACATACATAATTCCCGGATTGGTTGTAGACCTTTATCTTCTATTGATTAAAAGAAGGGAGTTTAATCCAGGTAATTATTTTATAGCAGGAATATTAGCCAACATAAGTGGAACTTTTCTAGTTAATTTGGTGTTCTTCAGGCTGCCATTAATACCTTTAGTACTGACTTTAACTTCAGCTTCCCTTTCAGGAGGAATTGGCGGATTGATAGCCTATAATATAATTAAAGGTTTGAAGAAAAATAACGCATTAAAAAACCTAATAGACAAAGGAGGACACGATGAATAAGAAGTACATATTTCTACTTTTCCTATTTAGCTTAATAATGCTATTGATACCTTCCTGTGGGAAGTTGGGTTCAAGGGATGGGGAAGTTACTAGTGATGATAGAAGGGAAATGGGAATGAATATAATCGATGGGGAAAGGAATATAAAAAGTATATCTCCAAAGGAATATAGGGAATTTAGGCTAGAGGATCTTATAGATGAGGAATATGATAGAGCAGTGATAATGGGTAGATTAGGCCAAGTGGAAAGCCTTCAAGAAGGGGGGTATTTCCTAACTAATAACGATGTTATCGGTTACATGGACCGAACTGGCACAGCTCTAGTTGAGGATGTGATAGGTGTAGTATTAAATCCTCCTAATAAAAACATTACCCATGCCTATGAGGATATGTCTAATTTTTTGGTAGAGGAAGATGTATTGTTTATTTTGTTAGATGGATTGGGATACCATCAATACCTATATGCTATTGAAGGGGAATATTTACCCTTTTTAAAGGAACAAGCAAGGGCTGAAAAGGCCATGTCAGTCTATAAACCTGTAACCAATGCAGGATTAGCTGCCATAATAACAGGCAGGTATCCTATAGAAAATGGAATCCATTCTAGAAATGAGAGGGAGTTAAAGGTTGATTCCATATTCAAGTTAGCAGAGGAATTGTATAAGAAGACCTTATATGTAGAAGGGAATATAGGTATACTTAAAACGGAAATTGAACCCATCTTGCATTTGGATGAAAATAAGGATGGTTTTACCGATGATGAAGTATTTAAAGCTACTATGGAGGCTATAAAGGAAGGCTATAATTTTATATTTACTCATTTTCATGGAATTGATGATTGCGGCCACGCCTATGGACCCCTTTCTGAGGAAACTATGGAGTTTATCAAACGGATAGATGGCTATTTAGAAGAAATGGTATCCAAGTGGAAGGGGAAGGTAATTATAACTGCAGACCATGGAATGCATTCAACTGATGATGGTGGTGATCATGGCCTATTTAGATATGAGGACCTAATGGTTCCTTATATAATTCTTGAAGGAGGGGGCCAATTTGAGTAATAAAACCATTGGTATTATTATATTGATATTAGTAATTATACTGGGGGTTTTTGCCTTAATGAATAGAGAGCTTGTAAAGGATAAAAGGGGGGCCTTGGAAATGGCTGAAATAATCGTAAAAGGGGATGAAATGGAGAGCATGATAAAATTTGAGGATATAGTTGAATTAGGAGAAGTAGAGTTTTTGGCTACCCTAGACACTAGCGATACAGACCCGCAAGACTACAGCTATACTGGAATACCATTAATTAATTTAATTGAGGAAGTGGGAATATCTATAGCTGATAAAAGGCAGGTAATAGTGCGGGGGATAGATGGTTATACCGTTGTTTTTAGCATAGATGAGGTGATGGATGAGGATAATATTTATTTGGCCTATAAGATAAATGACAGATATCTGGATAGCAGGGAAAGGGGAGGCAGTGGGCCTTACCAGATAATTGTTAAGAAAGACCAGTTTAGCCAAAGATGGTGTAAATTCGTTGTGGAGCTGGAAATAAGATGATTAAGCCAGTGGAAGTACATAATTTATATTTTAAATATAGGATAGGTTCAGATTATATATTAAAGGGAGTAGACTTAAGCCTAAACAGGGGAGAAGTATTGGCTATTACAGGATTAAGCGGATCTGGTAAGAGTACCCTCTTAAATATCATCTGCGGGATTATACCCCATATTAGGAAGGGCAAAATCCAAGGGGAAGTTAAATTATGGGGGAAGGATGTTAAGGACTTAAAAATAGCCCAAATAACTAAAAAAGTGGGGATAGTATTCCAAGACCCAGATACTCAGCTATTTTCACCTACTGTAGAAGATGAGATTGCCTTTGGGCCAGAGAATCTAATGGTGGAAAGAGGAGAAATAGGAAGAAGAATCGAAAAGACCCTTAAATTAGTTCAAATGGAAGAGTATAGATGTGAAAATCCTAATAATCTATCTGGAGGGCAGAAGCAGCTTATAGCCATTGCTGCAGTATTAGCTATGGAACCGGAACTCTTATTATTTGATGAGATTACATCACAGGTAGATGAAGAAGGTAAAGGGAGGATAAAGGATATAATATCCAAACTGAAAGAACAGGGAAGGACTATTATATTGGTAGATCATAATAGGGATATATTAGAATTAGCAGATCGGCTAATGGAGCTTAAGGACGGGAAATTAGAGGTTAAAGGCTGGTGACCTATTTGGATTTTATAGAAATAAAGAATTTACATTTTGAATATGTAAATGGAAGGCCTATATTTAATAATTTAAGCTTAAGGATAAGAATGGATGAAGTTACAGCCCTACTGGGTTCCAATGGAAGTGGAAAGACTACCTTGGGTAAGCTTATAATGGGGATTTTAAGGCCTATTAGGGGACAAGTTCTTATATCCAATAGGGATAATTCTAAAATGACCTTGGCAGAAATAGGTTCCAAGATAGGGTATCTATTTCAAAATCCAGAAAAGCATTTTTTTTGTAATACGGTAGAGGAGGAATTGGGATTTGCATTGAAGTTTAATGGCTGCGAAGAAGCTTTTATTAAAAACAGAGTAGAAGGCTTACTAAAAGAATTTCACTTGGAGGGTTTAAGGGAGAGTTTTCCATTACTGTTAAGCCAAGGGGAAAAGCGAAGGCTTGCCATTGCCACCATATTGATTAATGAACCTGAATATATGATTTTAGATGAACCGACTAATGGGTTGGATTTTGAGAGGAAAAGAATACTCGTAGGAGTACTAAGGGAACTAACAGAAAAAGGAGTTGGAATGACAATTATTAGCCATGATCATTCCTTTATTGAAGAAATTGCCCATAGGAAAATAGAAATCCATAGGGGTGAAATAATATATGACCAGAGGATTTAAATTAGATCCCAGAACCAAGCTTCTTATGGTCTTTTGCTTTTCCACTTTAGCCATTATAAGTGAAGATACTCTTTCCCTTTGTATTATATTAATTTTAACCTTAATAGTGACTTTGTTTTTTAAGGTGAATTTGAAGAGGAGTTTAAATAAGGTAAAGAGACTTTTATACATGATAGCTGTTATTGCAATAGTCCAGAGCATATTTTCTAGCAAAGGGGAAGTTCTATTTTCCATTGGAAGTCTTCCGGTCTTAACTAGCATAGGATTAGAAAAGGGAATCCAATTCATAGTAAGAATGATGATAATAGTATTTTCAGCCACTATAATTACCACTTCAAATTCCAGGAAGATAGTACAAGGACTGGTTCAATGGGGATTACCCTATGATATAGCCTTCATGGTAGCAGTAGGTATTCGTTTTTTGCCCTTATTAACTGAAGAGGTCAAGGATTCATTAATTGCCCTCCAGCTAAGGGGAATTGAAGTAAATAATATGCCTCTTAAAAAAAGGATCAGTTTGTATTCCCATATATTCACCCCTATATTAGTAGGAACTATATTAAAGGCTGAAAGGTTGTCGGTTGCTATTGAAATGAGGGGGTTTAGAGCCTACGATAGTCGCACAAGCTTTCTAGTGTTAAAAATGTCTAAGTGGGATTATCTGATAATTTTTTCCATTGTTGTGTTTACCCTTTCATATATAATTGATTATTATTTCATATAATTGGAGGGAAGTAGATGAAGGTTTTTTCCGTAGTGGGAATAACGGAATCTGGCAAGACCACAACTATCGAGAATATAATCAAGGAATTGAGAAGTAGGAATTATTCTGTAGGTTCAGTTAAGGAAATACATTTTGAGAAATTTGCCATAGACACGGTAGGGTCCAATACATATAGGCATAGAGAAGCTGGCTCCCAACTGGTAACAGCAAGAGGATATTTCGAAACTGATATATTGTTCCAGGAAAAATTGAGTATGGATGAAATCCTTAAGTTTTATAACCATGATTTTGTTATATTGGAAGGAGTTACAGATTCCAATGTGCCAAAGATTATTACTGCCCATAATGAGAAGGAAATCTTGGAAAGGTTGGATGATTTGGTATTTGCTATATCTGGGAAAATATCCAATAGCTTAGACGAATTTGAAGGCTTGCCGGTTATCAATACTATAGATAATGTAGAAAAGATAGTGGATTTAATAGAAGAAAAGGTTTTTGATAAATTGCCAGATTTTCCTGAAGATTGTTGTGGCGAATGCGGTTATAGTTGTAGACAATTAGGAGCCTTGATATTAAAAGGAAAGGCTAGAAGGGAAGATTGTGTATTGGCACAGTCCAGAGTAAAACTGCAAATTGGAGGAAAGGATATAGAAATGGTTCCCTTCGTCCAGAGAGTTTTATATAATGCTGTACTTGGAGTGGTAAAGGAATTGAAAGGCTATGAGGAAGGGAAAGAAATAACAGTACGGATATTGTAGGAGGTTTTAGCATATGATTTAATGAATCAAAGCTGTTAATGGGGATGAGAAAATGACCAACGAAGAATTCCAAAGATTAATTTTGGAAAAATTGAATAGTCTAGATGGAAGACTGGAGAATGTAGAGAAAGGTTTAAGAGAACTTAATAAAATGGTGGACCCAATTCATGAACAGACTGCTGAATTAACAGAATTTAAATCTGAAATCAGTTATAAACTTGATGAAATTATGGAGAACGATAAATCCTTCAATGAGATAATAGAAGAACATGAGATTGCCATTAGGAGTTTGAGGAGGATGTCAATATAATTAACATAGCTCAAAAGAACTCTTGTTTAATGATGTATAAGAGTTCTTTTTTAGTTTATTTTACTAGTTTACCTAATTTATAAACCTCATCTATATTAAATAGGGTATCTAGATTATCTAAAGGATTTTCATCTAATACCAGAAAATCAGCAAACTTCCCTTTTTCTAAAGTACCATAATTTTCATCTATATATAATAGTTCAGAGGCAATTTTAGTTGAGGCTACTATAGCATCCATTGGAGTCATTCCTGCTTCTACCATCAACTTCAACTCATATGGAGTTTTATCATGGAAATTGAAAGGAGTTCCTGCATCTGTACCATAACATCTATTCCAGCTTTTAATTGTTCTCTACAGGTTTTTCTAACTTCATCTACACCATCCGCCTCTCTTCCTATAGACCAGCCATGGTCTCCAGTCATGGTAATACATTTTCCAGCTACTATGAATTCTGGCCCTTCAATTATACCTTCGTTTACTGCATCCCTTAAGTCTATATCTATATAGTTTGGGGCTCCTAAGTCCCTGAAAAATGTTGTGCCTGATCTTAGATGTTTCTTTAAATTAGCAGCACTTCTTAAAGTAGTCATAGCATCTGATTCTCTGATTAACATGGCGAAGGGGGCTGCTACGGGTTCCATGGTTATATGGACATGACAATTGATTAACCCTGGCATAACAGTCTTGCCATTTAAATCTACTACTTTAGTATCCTCTATATTTGGATGATCATTATCTCTTCCAATTTCTATGATCCTCTTATCTTCCACTATAAACCAAGCATTTTTAATAGGTTCCTTTCCACTTCCATCAATCAATGTGAATCCCTTATATAAAACTTTATCTGTCATAATTAATTCCCTCTTATCAATCTTAGTTTACATTAAATTTGGCAAGTATTACAGATGATATGGTTATAGTCATAAAACCAGCTATTAACATCTTAGGTAATATTTCATCTAGAATGACCTTTTTCTCATCTTTATTTTTCCCCACTGTATTGACTACCTCATTACTCAATATATAGGTTCCCGGAAATCCTAACAATGCTGTAACTTCGATGGATATGGCCATTTTTTTTAGAATATCCCAATATTTTACCCAGCATGCTTGAGGAAATGATTATACCAATTAACCCCAAAATTAAACTGACAACCAAAGGGTCTAATAGTGAAGCCAATAGTTTTGGAGTAGCCATTGTGAGATTATCAAAAAAAAACAGACATAAGGCCAACCATAGCAAGACCTAAGGAATTAGCTTTAGTCATTTTTCTTCCAAAAAGCCTATTTTTCTTCCTATTATACCCTCTTTTGTTGATAGTTGATTTATTGGGTAAGCTTTGGCCAGACTTACATATAAAAAAACCCGTCCCTAAAATATATTCATGTTCTAGAGACGAGGTATTCTCGTGGTACCACTCTAGTATACAATCCACTTGAGTGAATTGCCTTTTCAGGTCGAAGGTAAAAATCCTTTAACCATAACTATATAACGGGGGCATCTACATGAGTAGAGCTTCGGCCTAGACTACTGGGAATTTCAACCAGCTAGTTTCAGAGTGAATATTATATACTGGATTAATGTGATTTCCACCAGCCTCGTCTTTCTTTAGTTAATTTACCAGTTTTTTTCTCTCTGTCATAACCTTTATTTATAAAAATATTAAAAAGCAGTATACTATCAATAAAAATATTTATCAACAAAAAAATTAAAAAAATCTTTTATTTGCAAATTTTTGCATAACATTTCTTAAGGTATGATATAATTCAATTATAAATATGACTAAAGCAAATATTATCAATATAGAAATGAGGTTGAAGACTATGGATAGGGAGGTAAAATTTGGATGATAAAAATTATAATGGATAGCACTTCAGATCTGCCAGACAATATGATTAAAAAGTACAATATAGATATTTTACCATTAAGGGTATTATTGAAAGAAAAAGAACATTTAGATAAGGTGACCATTTCTGTAGAAGAAGTATATGAGGCTATGAGAAAAGGAATAAGTCCTAAGACTTCTATGCCTAATCCAAAGAATGCTTATGATTTATTTAAGAAATATGCATCTAAAGGAATAAATTTCATATATTTTTCCTTTTCATCCAAATTATCGAGTACTTACGAAAACTGTTATATGATTATCGAAAAGCTAAAAAAGGAGTATCCAGAAGTGAAAATGGAGATAATAGACACAAAAGCTGGCTCTTTTGCTTCAGGATTAATAACTTTACAGGGAGCCATTTTTGCAAAGCTAGGCAAAAAATTTGAGGATATAATAGAATATTCCAAGGAAAATGTTAAGCATATTGAACATATTTTTACTATTGACGATTTAAGTTGGTTATTAAAGGGTGGTAGGATTTCAAAAAGCAGTGCCATAATAGGAAGAGCCCTCAATATTAAACCTATTTTAGATCTTCAAGATGGTAGAATAGTAGTAATTAAAAAAGTGAGGGGAAGGAAAAGAGCTTTGAATACTATAGCAGATCTAGTTCAAAATAGAATTAAAGATTTTCCTGACCAAATTATAGGTATAGCTCATGCTGATGACTTAAGTTCTGCTTTAGAGTTAAAAGATATGTTAATTGAAAGGATTGGCCACAATTGTAATATTTTAATTGAAAAAATAGGAAGTGTTTTAGCTTCCCATATAGGCATTGGAGGGGTTGGAGTATTCTTCTTTAGCAAAAAGCCTGATTTTTACGTAAATGAAGAATTGTTGTGCTAGGACATAGGTTGAATGCCTGTGACAATCATGTAATATGGTATAATATTATTTTAGACTCTCATAATATCATCGTGATAAGCGTAAACTAATATGAGAGTCTTTATTATTTTTACATACTATATAATCATTTTGGGAGGTTTCCATATGGTGAAGATTAGGAGAATGTTTCCTGGAGGGAATACAGCTGACGGTTTTTATTCCTTACATGACAATATACTTGGTTCGAATAGGAAGATGTTGTATATATTAAAGGGAATGCCTGGTGGTGGTAAGTCATCACTGATGAAGGAAATAGGAAGAATGTCAATAGAAAGGGGATTTTCTTTAGAATATCATCACTGTCCATCAGATCCGAATTCTATAGATGGATTGGTAATAGAGGAATTAGATATAGGTATAGTAGATGGCACCGCTCCTCACATAATCGATCCAGTATATCCTGGGGTAACAGACTTGATAATAGATTTAGGCCAGTTTATCGATAGGGACAAATTACTTGAATCTAGAGAAGAAATAATGAAGGCTAAAAATGATAATAAAAAGGCTTATGGAAAAGCCTACACCTACTTTAAAGCTGCAAAGACAATATATGATCTGATTGAGGAAAATAATAAACAAGGGGTAGATTTTAATGGAGTCAATCGAGTTACCATGTTATTGATAGAAGAAATTTTTTCCCAAAAGCCAGAAACTACCCGATTTGCTATAAAGGAAAGACATCTTTTTTCTAATGCAAATACTCCAGAAGGTTTTGTAGATTATACTGAATTCATTTTAAAAGGGGTGAAAAGAGTATTTTATATTAAAGGGGATATAGGCATAGGTAAATCTACATTGTTAAATAGATTAATAGAGGAAAGCAGAATAAGGAATTACAGCATGGAGATTTACCATAATTCAACTATTCCTAATAAAGTGGAATCTTTGATAATAAATGACATAAACACCTGTATAACCTCTAATGAACAAGGACTAAAGTATGCCTATAAAAGTATTGATTTAAACGAATATTTTGATGAAAGGGTAAAAGATGAAGAGGATTATGAAACTTACCAATTATTAATCAAAAAAGGAATCTTCCATTTATTGGGGGCCAGAAAAAACCATGAAATTTTGGAAAAAGCCTATGGACCTGCAATAGACTATAATGGAGTTGATAGGTTAAAGCTTGAGATAGTTAAAGAAATATTTAAGTAAACCTAAAGTTATAAGGAAGGATAAAAACAACCCTTCCTTATAACCTTTCCAAAATCTTATCATAGAAGGTTTTAATTACATCATCTAGCTTATCGATGGAACAACCGCCTTGTATAGTTTGAGGGCTGCCTCCTCCTTTAATTTCTATGTTCTGAGATACCTCTTCCAATAATTTCTTCATGTTTATATTAAGATTTTGACTTCTGCTTATTATAAATTGCCCAGTGGAATTGCCCTTTACGCCAAATAGAATTATAGTATTTTCTATTAAATTGACGTAGGGTATTAAATTCTGAAGTTCTTTAAATTCCATATCCATGGATTCATTAATGATGAAATTGATCCCATTAATGTTCTTTGCTTCCCTTATTAAATCTGTTGCTATGAATTTGAATAATTTTTCTCTTAAAAGCCTATTTTCCTTCTCTAAATTTTCCTTATCATTATACAGTTTTTCAACTCTATTATAAACGTCCTTATCCTTTGAGGATAGTAGGTTGCTAATCTTTTGAATGGCATTGCTTTTCCAGATATAATCCCTTAAGGCCCTATTGCCACATACAAATTCTACTCGGATATTCCCTTTGTAGGATTCTACTCGCCTTATCTTAATCATGCCAATTTCCCCTGTACTCCGTAAATGAGTGCCACAACAAGGGGAAAAATCTATTCCATCTATTTCTACTATTCTGATATTGGAGCTGACTATTGGGTCCTTTCTCACAGGTATTTTATCAATATCTTCCCTTTCCACAATATAGGATTTGATGGAGAAGTTTGAAAAGACTATTTTATTAGCAAATTCTTCCACTTTCTGTATCTCTTCTTCACTAATCTTAGGTATATCTACATCGATATAAACATATTCCTTTCCAATATAGAATCCAATGGTTTCACCATTGAATAATTTATAGAATACAGAAGATAGAAGGTGTTGTCCAGAATGTTGCTGCATATAATCGAATCTATTATTCCAATCTATGGATAGTTCAACTCTATCGCTATGAATGTTATCTTTAAGAACATGGACTATATCTATTCCATCTTCATAAGTATCTATCACTTCTACACCATTGATAGTTCCTCTGTCCCCAGGTTGTCCACCAGCTAAGTTTGGATAGAATATGGTTTTATTGGTCTTGACATAATATCTGTTATTCATATATTTTTTTTCTACAATCCTAGCCTCAATATTACGTAAATATGGATTCTCTAAGTAGATTCTTTCTGTCAACTTTTCCACCACCTAACAAAATATGTATTATAATTATAATACCATTTTTATTTTAAATTAAAAACAAAATTGTATGAGTATGTTATAATTTAAGTAAATTAATTAGAAAGGAAATGGATATGGATAAGCAAAACTTGGGAAGTTATTTTACCATCGTAGGGATGCTTTTAATAATATGGGCATTGAATAGAATGAATAGGAGGAAAAAGAATTGATCTATGAAAAGACCCTTTGTCTTTCTTACCCTTCCTTTAATATGTGGTATTATATTTTATTATTGTTTTCAAATAGACATCCACTTAGTATTTTTAATATTTTTATCCCTTATACTAATTAGCTTCATAAGATTGAAATATAATAGACCTATTACAATTTTCATTTTTCTAAGCTTATTCTTATTAGGAATCATATTAGCAAGCGTAAAAGTAGAAAACAGCAAATTGAAAAAATGTATCGATAAGCCTATTGAATTGGTGGGAACTGTAAAAGAAGTGAAATCTCTTTCAGAAGAGGTTGGAAGATACATAATTAGAGTAAATGGAATAAATGTGGATGGAGAATATATAAAAGTATCTGAAAAACTAATTTTAAAGGTAATAGGCGATAAAAATTTGGAAATGGGAGATCAAATAAGCTTTAGAGGAGTATTGAAAGAACCTTTACCTAATACAAATCCCAATCTATTTAACTATAAATTAAATCTATTGACGGAAAACATTCATGTTACTATGACCATAAGGGATAGCTCCATAATAGATGTAAAAGGAAGGGAAGGAGATTTTTTTATAAAGATTAAATCCGGATTTATTAAAAAAATAAGAAATGGATTAGATCTTTATCTAAATGAAAAAAGCAGTCGTATGATGAAATCCATATTATTAGGTGAATATTCCTACTTGGATGGAGAGGATATTCAGTTATTTAGGGACCTAGGCTTAGCTCATTTATTGGCTGTATCCGGTTTACATATTGGAATTGTTGCAAACCTATTTACTTCAATATTTGTTTATTTGGGGATAAACAGAAAGATAAGTTCAATAATAACTATTGGATTTATCTGGTTTTACGCCTATGCAATTAACTTTCCCCCATCTATATTGAGGGCAAATATAATGTTTAGCATATTACTGACTTCTCAGATTATAAGACTTCCTTATGATTCCATCAATGCTCTATTCTTTGCCCTATTCATATTGATTTTAATAAACCCCTTTTGGATTTTTAGTATTGGACTCCAGCTATCCTTTGGGGCTACTCTTGCAATTTTATTTTTTGCAAATAAGGTTAGTCCAATATCTATATATAGGGGAGGCCTTTCTAAAGCCTTGGCAGCAATTATATATGTTCAAATAGGGTTGTTACCCATTTTATCCTATTATTTCAATAGGCTGCCAGCTATTAGCGTAGTGGCAAATTTGGCATTGATGCCGATATTTAGTTTTTCTTTAGTGCTGTGTATAATTTTATTATTTTTTTCATTATTCAGTAGTGCTATTTCCAATTCTATCGGGATTATAATAAACTTTTTTCTGAATATTCAGTTTAAAATTATGGAGATATTAAGTTATTTCCCAATATTAAATATTAAAGTACCTTCCTCATCTATTTATGGTATATTCATTTACTATGTAATGATATTAATGTTATTTAGAATCATAGATATTAGCAAATTTAATAAACGGTTAAATAAAATAATAGTGTTTTTTCTTTTATTTATAGCTTTAGTAAATGCTATATCTTATTATTTTGATTCTAGTATGACCATAGAATTTATCGATGTGGGGCAGGGAGATAGTATTTTAATTAGAACAAAGGAAGGAATCTATTTAATTGATACAGGAGGAAATTCGTTTGGGGACTTCGATGTAGGTAAAAATATTCTTCTTCCCTATTTAGAAAAGGAAGGAATATTTAAGTTGGATGGAGTATTCATAAGCCATTATGATGCAGATCACTGTAAAAGTCTACCCTATTTGATTGACAATATAAGAATTGAGAATATATACTTAGGATATGAAAGAGAGGGAAATCAGCTATATAACCAGATAATGGATAAGGCCATTGAGAAGGGAATACCTGTAAAATTATTGAAGAAGGGCGATAAGGTTAGATTATGCAGGCATGGTAATATATATGTAATTGGACCTAGCCATGAGCTATTAAACTATATCAATATTTCAGACAATGACCTGTCCTTAGTCTTATTATTGAGGTATCATAATTTTAATATTCTGTTTACAGGAGATATTGAAGAATTGGGGGAAAAAAGTATTCAAAATAGCTTAAATGTGGATGTGGACTTTTTAAAGGTGCCTCACCATGGCAGCAATACTTCTTCAAGTGAGGATTTTTTAGATGAAATTAAACCAAGAATAGGTTTTATATCTGTGGGAAGAAATAATAGCTTTAGCCATCCTCATAGGGATGTTTTGGAAAGATATGAAAAGCACAATATTGAAATATTTAGAACCGATGAGTTAGGCCTTATAAGTCTTAAACTAAATAAGAGTGGGTATGAAATTGAGTTTTTCTTAAGAGATAAGTGGATAATATTAGATATATTAAAGGAATATAAGCTTTGTATCATATATTTAATTATATTATTCTTCCTTTCCTATAGGCTAGCAATTGAATTTTTACTGATTGAGAAGGAGATGGAGAAAATTGAATTACAAGGAATTTATCGATAAGGCAAAAAAACATGAGTTGAAATCGGTTTATCTATTTTATGGTGAAGAAGAATATTTAATTGATTATACGGTATTAACCTTAAAAAATATTTATATAGATAGCTCATTAGAAGCATTGAATTACGTAATATTAGATGGTAAGTCCTTAAAGTTTGATTCCATTTTAAATGCTTGTGAAACGCTGCCCTTTATGTCTGAAAAGAAAATTGTGGTAATCAAGGATTTTCCTTTATTTAGCAATAAAAGGGAAAAGGAAGAAATTTCTGAGGAGTTTAAATTACCTCCTTCAAAGAATCCATTAATTAAATACTTTGGAGAATTACCCGATTATTTGTGCTTAATATTTGTTGAAAAGGATGAAAGTATTAATAAATCTAATGCCTTGTATAAGTCTATAATTAATTCGGGAGAGTTAGTGGAATTTGCTAAATTAAAGGGAAACGATTTAAACGATTGGGTTGAAAAGAGTTTCAAAAAATATAATAAGAAGATATCTAAATCCAGCATAAATTACTTTGTGCAGCAATCCTCTTATTTGGATTCCAACTATAATAGGACATTATATGATTTAGAAAATGAAATAATTAAGATTTCCAATTATCTATCCAATGGAGAAGAAGTTACCAATGATATTATTGACTTATTGATGTCTAAGCCTTTGGAGATGAATGTGTTTAATTTGTTGAATAGCATCAGCCAAAAAAATGGGGAAAAGGCTATTAGATTGTTTAACGAAATGTATAGGTCTAATGAACCCGTATTATTTATTCTTCATATGATTGTTAGGCAGCTTAGAAATATGCTGAATTATAAGGTATTGAGGCTTAAGGGTTATTCTGAAGGTGATGTGTTTAGCAAGATGAATTTAAAGCAATATGAGTATCGTAAGGTGGCTAATCAAAGCAGCAACTTTACAATTCCACAATTGGAGAGGGCAATGTTTTACTGTCTTGAAGCGGATAAGATTATAAAATCCAGCTCAATAGATGATAGATTGGCTTTGGAAATATTAATAACAAATCTATGTTTTAAAATTTGACAAACAAAAAACTTCGGTAATCCGAAGTTTTCTTTATACTGCTTCGTTTATTCTATTGTTTAACTTTTTAGTTAAAGAACTTATTCTTCTTGAAGCGGCATTTTTATGAATAACCCTTTTATGGCTCGCTCTTTTTAATTTTCTATCTATAATCTTAAGTAATTCCTTAGCTTCATCCAAATTACCATTTTCCAAGGCTAAATCGAATTTTTTGATATAAGTTTTAATTTCAGACTTTCTACTTCTATTTAAAGCAGTTCTCTTCTTGATAGTTTTAATTCTCTTCTTTGCTGATTTAATATTTGCCAACCCTTTCACCTCCTCATTTCTTAACAAAAGATATTTTACCATGAAGATGGATAAAAAGCAAGGAGAATTAACCTCATTATACATAAAATTCAGCTTTTAAAGAAAACTAATATTTAAAACAAGTAAATTTACAACAAAAAATTATATATTTAATAAAACAGGAGGGATTTAATTTGATTCAAATAAGGACTGATTTGGCCATAGAAAATAGGGAGTTCTATCAGGAGCAGAATGACGGAGAGGTACCTGGAATTAAAGTAGAGGAGGAAATAGAAGAAAACTATACTATAACCAGAGTTCGAATTATAGATGAAATAGGTTCAAACCATTTAGAAAAGCCAAAGGGAGTTTATATTACAATAGAGGTTCCAAAATTAAAAAGTGCAGATCAGGATTTGAAAGACGAGATAAGCCAAGTCGTAGCGAAAGAGATAAAAGGATTAGGATTATCCAATGAAGATACAAAGACTTTAATAGTAGGACTAGGCAACTGGAATGTTACTCCCGATGCATTGGGACCTAAAGTAGTAGACAGGGTACTGGTAACAAGGCAATACTTTGTTGCTTATAATAAGAAAAGGGATGAGACGGTGGCTAATGTGGCTAAAATCTCACCAGGGGTAATGGGATTAACAGGCATAGAAACGGGGGAAATTGTAAAGGGAATAGTTGAAAAGACTAAACCTGATTTGGTGATTGCAGTAGATTCATTGGCGTCTAGGAGAATGGAGAGGGTTAGTACTACTATTCAAATATCTAATACAGGAATAATTCCTGGCAGTGGTATTGGGAATAAGAGGACTGGGTTAAATGAAGAATATTTGGGAGTACCTGTAGTAGCTATTGGGGTTCCAACGGTGGTTGATGCAGCTACCATGATTAATGATACTATGGATTTAATAATTGGTTCAATGAGAAAGGTAGCAAGGGTTGGTACTGAATTTTACTCCACATTGGAAAGAGTATCTAGAGAGGATAGATACCAGCTAATAAAAGAAGTGTTAGAACCCTACATGACCAATGTGGTGGTTACTCCTAAGGAAATTGATTTAATTATAGATGATTTGTCAATAATTATTGGAAATGGATTAAATATGGCTCTCCATCATGGAATAGAACTTAAAGACGTAAATCGATATATTAGATAGAAAAAACTCCTCAATCATTATCATATACTAGGACTAAACTGAATATAATCTATGTATTGAAAGCTAAATTGAGGAGTGTTTTTATGAAGGATAAGGATAGTAGAAGCACATATATAATAATTGCATTGATATGCCTTATACTATTCAATTTAGGTACAATACTTATTAATATAACGAAGGATAGAATTAAAACTGATTTTAATGGTGAAGTAGCAATTTTCAAGGATGGGAGCATTTTTGTTTCCCTAATTAGTAGAACAAGCTCCATTTTTAATTTGTATAGGAGTCAATACTACCCTGAATCCCCTGTTAAGGAAACCTTTTACAATAGTTTTTCAATAGCTAACAATCTAATGGAATTTATTAGATCTCAATTTCCTTCTATAATGGTTATGAATGGCGATTTACGACCTATAGGAGAACCTGTAGAAGAAAGGGATATAGAAAATAACCCATCAATTGTTGAGGATTTAATAATCATAGACAGGTTAGAGGAGTATGAGAATTTAATAATCATAGACGATTCAAATAGGGATGATTATGCTTCCAAGGTGCCCAAACCATTGAATATAGCACCATTGATAATAGATAGAGAAAGACCTTATATTTTAATTTACCATACTCATGGAACCGAATCCTATTCGTCTTTTGAAAATGATATCCATCACACTACGGATAAAAGCTTAAATGTTATTAGAGTTGGCCAGGTTATATCTGAAATTTTGGAGGAGAGAGGACATAAGGTAGAGCATGTAACTAAATACCACGATGTACCCTCCTATAGTAAATCCTATAGCCAATCATTAAAGACTATTAGTGCAAAATTAAAAGAGAATGACAACTTTAAAGTATTGCTGGATATCCATCGAGATGGTTTTGACCATAAGGATTCTAGTGTAAGCAAAAACTTGAAAAATTTGCTTGAAAAGACTAAAATCAATATTGAAGGAAAAGATGTAGCAACATTTTTTTTCGTCATAGGCCCAGATTCGCCTAATAAGGAGGCAGTTTTGAGCTTTGCTAAGTACATTAAGGCAGTAACCGATGTATTATATCCTGGGTTATGTACTGGCATTTTGATTAAGCCAGTAGGGAAATATAATCAGTTTCTTTCAGATTACTCGGCCTTAATAGAGGTAGGCAGTAACTTAAATACTATAGAAGAAGCTTTGGAAACAGCTAAAATATTAGGGGAGATATTAAGTATAGCAATAGATAATATTCAAGAATAATCTTTTTATTAATGATAATAAATGGTATAATAAAAATACCTTTAGAGAAGGAGGCTATGAATATGGAAGGCGATAACAATAAAACTGCTAAAAATGAAGTATTAGAATGGATTAAGAGTATATTATTAGCTGTTGTAATAGCGGTTTTGATAAAGACATTTATCTTTAATACTACCTATGTGTTGGGAAATTCCATGTATCCAACTTTACATGAAAGGGATAGACTTTTTGCCAATAAAATCCCTCTATATTTTTCCGGGCCAAAAAGAGGGGAAATAGTAGTTTTGAAAGCACCAGATGCTACTAATAAGGATTATATAAAAAGGGTAATTGCTATTGGTGGAGATACAGTATCTATAATAGATGGAAAGGTATATTTAAATGGTCAATTATTAGAGGAAGATTATATAGAAGAAGGAGCTTATACCCATGTATATGACCAGAATTATTGGGAAGTTCCTGAAGGATACGTTTTTGTACTGGGAGATAATAGAGAAGAAGGGGCTAGCAAAGACAGCAGATACTTTGGTTGTGTACCTGTGGATTCTATTAAAGGTATAACCACCTTTAGATACTATCCATTTAATCATCGATTTGGGAAAATAGAATAGCATAAAATATATATTTTTTATGCAAAATAAGTAGGGTGATTAAATTGGAGACTAGAGTCAGTAGGATGAAACGCATTAGGAGAGAGAGAAGAGTAAGGAATTTAAAGTATCTAATCATCATTTTTACACTATTCATATTATATTATGGAATAAAGATGGTAAATGATTATATAATATATCTAGATTATTTAGAAAGACCTATTATATTCGATTTAGATTTGAAGGATGGGAAACTATACTTATTTGGAGAAAGCTATTTAATAGATTTAAAGATTTTGAAAAGAAGCGAATAGAAGGCCAGCCTTGCTGGTCTTTGTTTACTTCCAGCTCCATTTCTGATATAATTTAAGTCTAGAGTTACTGTAACACTTAAGGAGGAAAAATATGCCTAATGTCAAACAAACCAATATAAGAAACTTTTCAATTATTGCTCATATTGATCATGGAAAATCTACTCTTGCAGATAGGATAATAGAAAAGACTGGATTATTATCTACTAGACAGATGCAGGATCAAATATTAGATAGTATGGATTTAGAAAGAGAAAGAGGAATAACCATAAAGCTTAAAAATGTAAGGCTAAAATATAAGGCCAAGGATGGGGAAGAATATATTTTAAACCTAATAGATACTCCAGGCCATGTAGACTTTAATTATGAAGTATCCAGGTCTTTAGCTGCCTGTGAAGGGGCTCTTTTAATTGTAGATGCTTCCCAGGGAATTGAGGCTCAAACTTTAGCAAATGTGTATTTAGCCTTAGAACAGGATTTAGAAATCATACCCGTTATAAATAAAATAGATTTGCCTAATGCAAGGCCAGAAGAAGTTAAAAAGGAGATAGGAGATATTATAGGCATAGATGCGGAGGATGCGCCTTTAATATCAGCCAAGGAAGGTATAAACATAGAAGCAGTTTTGGAGGAAATAGTCAAAAAGGTACCCGCTCCTACAGGAGATAAAAATGCCCCCCTAAAAGCCTTAATATTTGATTCCTATTATGATAGTTATAAGGGAGTGGTTGCTTACATAAGGGTATTTGAAGGTGCTATCAAACCTGGCATGGAAATAAGAATGATGTCGACAAACAAACATTATGAGGTGACAGAAGTAGGTGTAACCACATCAAAGCAAAACCCTGTAGATAGTCTCGAAGCTGGTGATGTAGGCTATGTTGTAGCAAGTATAAAGAATGTTAAGGATGCTAGAGTAGGGGATACTATAACAGACCATCATAATCCAACAGATACACCTCTTCCAGGCTATAAGAAGGTAGTTCCAATGGTTTATTGCGGTATTTATCCTGCTGAAGGTGAAGATTTTAATTCAGTTAGGGATGCTCTTGAGAAATTACAGGTAAATGATGCAAGTCTTGTGTTTGAGCCTGAAACTTCAGCAGCCCTAGGCTTTGGATTTAGATGTGGATTTTTAGGATTGCTCCACATGGAAATAATTCAGGAGAGATTGGAAAGGGAATTTGATCTAAATATTGTAACTACTGCCCCTAGTGTAATATACAAGGTAAAGAAAAAAACGGGAGAAGAGCTATATATTCAAAATCCAACCAACTTGCCTAAAGAGACTGAAGTAGAATATATGGAAGAGCCCATTGTATCTGCATCAATCATGACTCCAACAGAGTATGTGGGTGCAGTCATGGAGCTTTGTCAGAATAGAAGGGGAGTATTCCACAACATGGAATACTTGGAAGAGACCAGAGTAACCCTCCATTATGATCTGCCTTTGAATGAGGTAATATACGATTTCTTTGATGCATTGAAATCTAGGACTAGAGGTTACGCTTCTCTAGATTATGAGCTAAAAGGATACCAACAGTCAGATTTAGTCAAATTGGATATATTAATCAATGGCGAATTGGTTGATGCCTTCTCTATAATAGTTCATAGAGATAAAGCTTATGAAAGGGGAAGGAGTATTGCTGAGAAGTTGAAGGATGAAATACCTCGCCACCAGTTTGCCATACCTATCCAAGCAGCAATAGGGTCTAAGATAATTGCTAGAGAAACGGTAAAAGCTTTAAGAAAAGACGTATTGGCTAAATGCTATGGCGGAGATGTTACTAGAAAGAAGAAACTGCTAGAGAAACAAAAGGAAGGAAAGAGAAGGATGAGACAAATTGGTTCAGTAGAAGTACCTCAAGGAGCCTTCTTAGCTGTATTAAAATATGATGACAAGTAAAAGTGCACACTTAGGTGTGCATTAATTTATAGGTAGAAAATAGCAACTTAAGAGAGGAAGATATTTTTGAAAGACTTAGGGTTATATGTTCACATCCCCTTCTGTAGTAGCAAATGTTTTTACTGTGATTTTATATCCTTTTCCAATATCGATGTTGAAGTACCTGAATATATATCCTATTTGATAAAGGAAATTGAATTGTATGAAAGTATATTGGAAGGATATAGGATTAAAACCATATTTATTGGAGGGGGTACACCTTCTTATATTGATGAAGAATACATAGGAAGAATACTAAATAATATTTTTAAGGTCTACAATACAGATAGAGTTGAGGAAATTACGATAGAGGCTAATCCTGGAACTTTAAATGAAGAAAAGCTAAAGGCTTACATGGAGTATGGTATAAATAGAATAAGCATGGGAGTTCAAAGTTTAGAGGACAATCTATTAAGGGCTATTGGCCGGATACACAGTTCAAAAGATTTTTATGATAGCTTAGACTTGTTAAGGAAGTTTGGTTTTAATAATGTTAATGTGGATTTAATGTTTGGACTACCAGGTCAATGCATAGAGGATTGTCAAAATACTTTGAAAGAGGTAATAAGGCTTGGAGTAGAACATATTTCCTATTATAGTCTAATATTTGAAGAAAACACCTTAATGACAAAATGGTATGGTGAAGGAATAATTGAATTACCTAATGAAGATGAGGAAAGGGAAATGTACCATAAGGGGATAGAAATTCTTAAGAATAATGGATATAAACATTATGAAATATCTAATTTTGCCAAAATGGGATATGAATGCAAACACAATTTATTTTACTGGAAACTGAAACCATATATAGGTTTGGGATTGGCTGCTCATTCTAACATCAATAATAAAAGGTATTGGAATCATAATAATTTTAAGGATTATTATGATAAGTTAAATGAAAATAGATTGCCTATTGAAGGGGAAGAAATAATTGATAAGAATATGGAAATTGCTGAATACTTGATAATGGGGTTAAGGCTTGTTGAAGGTATAAATAAAAGGGAATTTAAGAATAGATTTAATGTTGATGTTGAAAATATATATGGAAATGTATTAAAAAAATATGAGGCCCAAGGCCTATTATATATGGATGATGAATGGATAAGGTTTACAAGCAGAGGACTAGATTTATCTAATGTAGTATACGTGGATTTATTGGTATAAATTTAAAAAGGGTATTGACAAAGGACTTGGAATTATGGTAATTTTAAATTAGCACTCAACTCTATTGAGTGCTAATAAACTTCCTGCCGTTAATTTGAGGTGATCATATGTTGGATGAAAGGAAGATAAAGGTTCTTTATGCTATTATAGATAGTTATCTAATGACTGCTGAGCCAATTGGTTCAAGAACCATATCGAAAAATTATAATTTAGGTGTGAGTTCTGCTACCATAAGGAATGAAATGTCCGATTTGGAGGAGTTAGGTTATTTAAGTAAACCCCATACTTCATCAGGGAGAATTCCTTCAGATAAGGCCTATAGATTGTACGTGGATCAATTGCTGAAGACCCAAAAGCTTAAAATAGATATGGATAAGAAGGAAAAAATAAAGCAAATACTAACTAAGGAATCCAAGGAAATAGACCAATTAATCCAAAATGCAGCCAAGGTGTTATCAGCCATTACCCATTATACTGCATTAGCTATATCACCTCAATTGAAAAAGGTGCGATTAAAACATATCCAATTAATTCCTCTGGATGCTACTGAAATATTATTAGTCTTAGTTGGGGAAAAAGGTATAGTGAAAAATACCATGTTTAAGGTTGAGCAGGAAATTCCAGATAATCAACTGAATAGGATAACCAATTTTCTGAACCATAGGTTGAAGGGATTGACTATAGATCATATTGGTAAGACTATTGAAAAAGCAATAATTGAAGAAATGTATGAGTTTAAAGATATCATAGATAAAATAATCCCTATAATAGATAAATCCTTAGAAACTATGGAAAATGTGGAAGTATATTCAGATGGAATAACTAAAATATTCGATTTTCCTGAATATAAGGATTTGGATAAAGCAAGATCCTTTATTTCTTTTATAGAGGATAAAGAATTGCTGTTTGACCTATTGATGAACAACCCTATGGAAAATTGGATAGAAATTACAATTGGGGGTGAGAATATATATGAACCCCTCAAGGATTGTAGTGTAATTACTACCACTTATAAATTAGGTGATATGACTATTGGCAGAATTGGGGTTATTGGTCCTACAAGGATGGATTATGCAACAACTATAAATGCATTGCAACTATTTTCAATGAATTTAACAGAAATATTGACTATGTTGATGGGGAAAAAGTAGAGTGTAATTTTTATTACACTCTATATAAGCTTAATATGGGATAAAAAGGGTGATTAAATGGAAAAAAAAGATGTACTTAATGAAGAAGCGGTGGATATGGAAGAAGCCGCTGAAAAATTAGAAAAGGAGGACACAGAAGAAAAACTAGAGAAGGGAAATTTAGAAGAGGGAATAGCAACTGACGAGAAAGAGGATGAAGAAGCAGATGAAACTGAAGTAGAACTGAAGCAAAATAATGAAGTAAAGGAGCTAACCAACAGACTCCTCAGACTGCAAGCTGACTTCATAAACTATAAGAACAGGGTTGAAAGAGAAAAGGAAAGGATATTCAGCTATGCAGCTGAGGAGATTATATCTGAATTGTTGCCTGTCCTAGATAATTTCGAAAGGGCTTTAGAAAGCACTGAGGAAAAGGACGGGTTCTATGAAGGGATAAAGATGATTTATGAACAGATATTAACAATACTTAAGGGAAAAGGTCTTGAGGAAATAGACTGTTTAGGGAAGGAATTCGACCCTAGTTATCATCATGCTGTATTTGTTGAAGAAGTAGAAGGAGAAAAGGAAGGGACTATAATAGAAGTAATGCAAAAAGGATATATTCTGAATGACAAGGTTATTAGACCTAGTATGGTTAAAGTAGCTAAGTAATAAATTTAAGGAGGAATTTAAATGGGAAAGATAATTGGTATCGATTTAGGAACCACTAATTCATGTGTTGCTGTAATGGAAGGTGGAGAACCTATTATTATTCCTAATGCGGAAGGGAACAGAACTACTCCTTCGGTGGTTGCTTTTACTAAGGATGGAGAGCGATTAGTGGGAGAAACTGCAAAAAGACAAGCAATCACAAACCCAGACAGGACAATTATTTCCATAAAAAGGGAAATGGGTAAAGATTATAAGAAGGCCATTGATGGAAAGGAATACACGCCTCAAGATATTTCTGCAATGATACTTCAAAAAATAAAAGCAGATGTAGAAAGCTACTTAGGAGAAACGGTAACAGATGCTGTAATTACAGTACCTGCATACTTTACAGATAGTCAGAGGCAAGCTACAAAGGATGCAGGTAGGATAGCAGGGCTTAATGTAAAAAGGATAATTAACGAGCCTACAGCAGCTGCTTTAGCTTATGGCTTGGATAAAGAACAAGGTCAACATAAAATTATGGTATTCGATTTAGGTGGTGGTACTTTCGACGTTTCAATCCTGGATGTAGGAGATGGAGTTTATGAAGTATTAGCCACAAGAGGAAACAACCATTTAGGTGGGGACGATTTTGACCAGGCTATTATAGATTATGTAGCTGAGGAGTTTAAAAAAGAACATGGTGTGGATTTAAGACAGGATAGTATGTCCTTACAGAGACTAAAGGAAGCAGCAGAAAAGGCTAAAAAGGAATTATCCTCTACTATGACAACCAATATTAACTTACCTTTCATAACTGCGACAGCTGCTGGACCTTTGCACTTAAATATAGATATTACTAGGGCTAAATTTGAAGAGTTAACCTCCCATCTGGTAGAGAAGACCATGGAACCAGTTAGATTAGCATTACAGGATGCTGGATTATCACCTGGAGATATAGAAAAGGTGTTATTAGTTGGAGGTTCTACTAGAATTCCTGCAGTACAGGAAGCTGTTAAGAAGTTAATAGGAAAAGATCCACAGAAGGACATAAATCCTGATGAATGTGTAGCTATAGGTGCTGCAATTCAAGGAGGAGTATTGAGTGGAGAAGTTAAGGATTTACTTCTATTAGATGTAACCCCATTATCGTTAGGGATTGAAACTTTAGGTGGGGTAACAACTGTATTGATTGAAAGAAATACCACCATTCCAACTAAGAAGTCCCAAATATTTACTACTGCAGCAGATAATCAAACTGCCGTAGATATACACGTGGTACAAGGTGAAAGGCATATGGCTAAAGATAATATAACATTAGGAAGATTCCAATTAACTGGAATTCCACCTGCCCCAAGAGGAGTACCACAAATTGAAGTAACCTTTGATATAGATGCCAATGGTATTGTAAATGTAAGTGCAAAGGATTTAGGTACAGGCAAAGAACAAAGAATTACCATTACCGCATCAACTAACTTAACAGAAGAAGAAATACAGCAAAAGATTAGGGAAGCTGAAAAGTATGCTGAAGAGGATAAGAAGAAGAAAGAAGAAATAGAGGTTAGAAACAATGCAGATTCTATAGTCTATCAAACTGAAAAAACTTTGAAGGAATTAGAGGGTAAAATTTCTTCTGATGAAAAATCAAGGATAGAAGATAAGCTCAATGCTTTAAAGAAAGCTTTAGAAGGAAATAATGTAGAGGATATTAAGAAAAAGACTGAAGAGTTGACCCAAGAATTCTACACTATTTCTCAAAAAATGTATGAGCAAGCTCAAGGACAGAACACTGGTTCAACCGGTACAAGTTCCAAAAACGATGATGATGTAGTAGATGCAGATTATGAAGTAATGGATGATGATAAATAAATAATATAGATATTTTGAAAAATCAAAGCTAAATCTATTGGATTTAGCTTTGATTTTTGATAAACTATGAAAGGAGCAAATTAAAGGTTGGTGATATCCGTTGAAAGATTACTATGAAATACTCAATGTATCAAGAGATGCTACTCAAGAGGAAATTAAGGCTTCTTTTAGGAAGTTAGCGAAGAAATACCATCCTGATTTAAATCCAAATGACAAAGAAGCAGAGAGAAAATTTAAGGAAATCAATGAAGCATATGAAGTACTAGGGGACCCAGAAAAGAGAAGGAGATATGATACCTTTGGACCTGATGGAGTTAATGGTCAAGGAA
The DNA here is from genome assembly GCF_900106765.1 of Tepidimicrobium xylanilyticum. NCBI lineage: Bacteria > Bacillati > Bacillota > Tissierellia > Tissierellales > Tepidimicrobiaceae > Tepidimicrobium > Tepidimicrobium xylanilyticum. Next base: position 172,531 of record NZ_FNNG01000002.1, on the reverse strand, counting down.
ACTTTAGTGAAGGGTTTGGTGGATTTAACGATATATTTGATGATATATTCGATATATTTGGTGGTGGTTTTGGGCGTACTTCTTCACGAAGGAGGGGTCCCGTAAGAGGAGCCGATTTAAGGTATAATTTAGATTTGGAATTTGAAGAAGCCGTTTTTGGAATAGAAAAGGAAATTCTAGTCAGGAAAATGGATGTATGTAGTACCTGCCATGGCAGTGGAGTGAAACCAGGCACCCATAAAGAAACTTGTAGCAGATGTAATGGTACAGGAGAAGTAAGATATGCACAACAAACCCCCTTTGGCCAATTTGTAAGAGTTGCCACCTGCGACCAGTGTGGAGGCACAGGAGAATTTATAAGGGAGAAATGTAGTACTTGTTCAGGAACTGGAAAGGAAATGAAGAGTAAAAAGATTAAGGTTAAAGTACCTGCTGGAGTGGATACGGGTTCAGTTATTTCCATAAGAGGGGAAGGGGAAGCAGGAGAAAACGGGGGCCCATCTGGGGATTTATTCATATATATCAATGTCAAGGAGCATGAAATATTTAAAAGAAAAGGAAATGATATTTATTTGACAATCCCTATTTCTTTTACGGATGCTGCTTTAGGGGCTGAAATTGAAATACCTACCCTTGAAGGGACAGAAACCTTTACCATTCCAGAAGGGACTCAACCTGGGACTAGATTTAAGCTTAGAAATAAAGGAGTTCCCAATGTAAAAGGAATAGGAAAAGGCGATTTATATGTTAAGGTAGAAGTCAAGGTTCCTAAAAAGTTAACTGAAAGGCAGAAGGAATTGTTAAGGGAGTTTGCTAAGGAAAGTGGAGAAACCCATAAGGAAAGCAAAAAGAGCTTTTTTAATAAAGTAAAGGATGCCTTTAGCAATTAGTCAATCACTCGTCACTGGAGTGATTGTTTTTCATATATGGTATTTTTGCTGATTTTAGGGTATAATATGTTGAGACTTAATAGAAGGATGTGAAGGTTTATGAAATGGGTAGAAGTTCAAATAAAAACTACTACGGAGGCAGAGGAATTAGTCACCAGTATAATGTATGAATTAGGAGTAACTGGACTGGCTATAGAAGATCCTAAGGATATTTTAGCTTTTCAACAATCGGAAGAGGATTGGGATTTCATTGACCCAAGTATTATTAATCAGGATTATGAAGGGGTAATTATAAAAGCCTATTTTCCAGAAGACGAAAACTTGTCCGATAAGATAGATTTGGTTAGAGAAAACATTGAAAGGATTCCTTACAAGGAGAGAGGTAAAAGATTAGGAGAGGTTACTATAACGGAAGTATACGAGGAGGATTGGGCAGAAAGTTGGAAGAAATATTATAAGCCAGTTAAGATTGGCAAGCGAATAGTCATTAAACCTACTTGGGAGGAATATAAGGCAGGAGAAGATGAGTTGATAGTTGAACTTGACCCAGGGATGGCCTTCGGAACTGGAACTCATGAAACCACCATGATGTGTATTGAAGCCTTAGAGGACTATGTGAAAAATGGGCATACAGTATTTGATATTGGATGTGGAAGTGGAATCCTTAGCATTGTGGCTGCTAAATTAGGTGCGGAAAAGGTTGTTGGTGTAGACTTAGACTCTGTATGTGTTAAAGTTTCCAATGAAAATATTAGTATTAATGGAGTCGAAGATGTAGTAGAAACTAGACAAGGTAATTTATTTGAAGCAGTCCATGAAAAAGCCCATGTAATTGTTGCTAATATCATAGCAGAAGTCATTGTGGAAATGGTGGATTATATTAATGAATATCTTTTTGATGAAGGAATATTTATAGCTTCAGGTATTATAACGGAAAAGCTTGAAAAGGTAAAGGCAAAATTAATGGAAAAGGGCTTTAAAATATTAGAAATAAAATGTATAGGCCAATGGGCTTCAATAGTTAGTACTTTAGAATAAGGTGGATATATGAATAGATTTTTTGTGGATAAGGATCAAATCATTAAGGATAGAATTGAGATAAGAGGAAAAGACGTTAAACACATTAAGGATGTGTTGAGGCTAAGAAAAAAGGATAGAATTGAGGTTCTGTCGGAAGGGAGAATCTATATTTCAGAGATTATGGATTTGGATTCGGATAAGGTATCAGTGTTCATTTTAGATTCCTTTATGGGAGAAAATGAACCACCAATAGATCTCCTATTATTTCAGGGATTAGCCAAAGGAGAAAAGATGGATTTTATAATTCAAAAATGTACTGAAATAGGAGTAAAGGAGATATATCCTTTAATAACTAGTAGGACAGTAGTTAAAATTAAGGATGTTAAAAAAGAGCAGAAAAAGGTTGAGCGCTGGAGAGTTGTTGCTGAAGAGGCAGCAAAACAGAGCAAAAGGGACATAATACCTAGAATTCATAATATTATAGATTTCAAGAGGATGGTAGATATATTAAAGGATGAAGAGAATATAATAATACCCTATGAGATGGAAAGGGAGTCTACATTGAAAGATGCTTTGAAGGAAGCCAAGGGCAATAGAGTTTCCATAATAATAGGTCCAGAAGGTGGATTTGATGAAAAAGAGATAGAACTGATTAAGGGTATAGGAGGGAAGCCTGTAACATTAGGTCCTAGAATACTTAGAACTGAAACTGCTGGTATATTAACCCTTTCTATTGTTTTATATGAACTGGGAGATTTAGGAGTGAGAAGATGAAGAAAGTAGCATTTTATACTTTGGGGTGCAAGGTAAACCAATATGAAACTGAAGCTATGGAAGAACTATTCAAAAATAGAGGTTATGAAGTTGTAGACAATAGGGAGAAGGCAGATATTTATATAATAAATACTTGTACAGTTACCAATTTAGGAGATAGAAAATCCAGACAGTTTATTAGAAAGGCTAAGAAGTTAAACAAGGATTCCATAATAGCAGCTGTAGGGTGTTATTCTCAGGTAGCTCCTAAGGAGGTAGAATCCATAGATGGCGTGGATATAGTTGTTGGTACTACTGACAGGCATAAAATAGTGGATTTATGTGAGAAAGCTAAAGCAGAAAATAAGAAGATAAATATTGTAAAGGATATAAAAGGGCATAAGGAATTTGAAAGTTTAAATATATCTGATTTACAGCATAAGACGAGAGCTTATATTAAAATACAGGAAGGCTGTAATCAATACTGTAGCTATTGCATTATCCCCTATGCAAGAGGCCCCATACGAAGCAGGGATTTAGAAGATATAATACTTGAAACGGAAAGGTTGGCGAGGGCGGGTTTTAAAGAAATAATCCTTAGTGGGATTCATGTTGCATCTTATGGTAAGGATTTAAGAAATGTAACCCTTACCGATGTTATTGAAGAAGTGGCAAAAATTGATGAGATTAGAAGAATACGATTAAGCTCCATAGAGCCTACCTTTATCGATAGGAACTTTATGGAAAGGGTTATTAGTACTAAAAAGTTATGTGACCATTTCCACCTATCATTGCAAAGTGGTAGTAATACTGTATTAAAGAGGATGAATAGGAAGTATACCACTGAAGATTATCAGGAAATTGTTAATTTAATAAGGGAATACATGCCAGATGCAGGTATTACAACGGATATAATTGTAGGCTTTCCAGGTGAAACGGATGAAGAATTCAATGAAACCTATCAATTTGTAAAGGATATTCATTTCTCAAGAATACATGTATTCAAGTATTCTCCAAGAAAGGGTACTCCAGCAAGCAAATTCAAAGATCAAATCCATGGAGATATAAAAAACGAAAGAAGTGATAGGCTTATCCATTTAGGAGAAGAATTGATGAAAGATTTTAATAAAAGATTTGTAGGAAGGACCTTAGAAGTATTATTAGAGGATAAGAAGGATGGTTTTATAGAAGGTTATACCACAAATTATATTAGGGTAAAAGTAAAATATGAATATGAAGACGATCTGCAAGGTAGAGTTTTGCCAATAAAAACAACTAGATATGATGAAGATTTTTTATTGGGAGAAATAGAGGAATTTTAGAATTTTTGTAGAATATATATCTATTGGAGGAGGTGAAAAGATGAGCGATTGCATATTTTGTAAAATAATTAATAAAGAAATTCCCTCTCAAATAGTATATGAAGATGATGAAATTATAGCTTTTAAAGATGTTAATCCTCAATCACCTGTTCATATTTTGGTAATACCGAAAGAACATATTGAATCTTTAAATGACATAAATAGTAATCATTCTGATCTAATTGGTAATATTTTTATAACCATAAAAAATATTGCAGAAGAGCTGGGAATTGACGAAGAAGGTTATAGGGTTGTGAATAACTGTGGCGAATTTGGAGGTCAAACGGTCTCCCATATTCATTTTCATATATTAGGAGGACGAAAATTTTCATGGCCACCTGGTTAATATTTTCTTGCACAAATTCTAAACATAATGTATAATAATTGAGTGTTGTATTCCTATCTCCATAGATAATATGGGGCACTCTTTAAGCAGAAGAGGGGAGGGAGAAGTTCATGGCAGAAATAAGGGTAGGACAAAATGAATCTCTAGACGATGCGCTAAGAAGGTTTAAGAGGCAATGTGCCCGTGCTGGTGTTCTTTCTGAATATAGAAAAAGAGAACATTATGAAAAACCAAGTGTAAGGCGTAAAAAAAAGTCAGAAGCAGCTAGAAGAAAAAGAGGTAGATATTAATAAGAAGGTGAAGGTATGTCCTTAAAAGAAAAACTTATGGAAGATTTAAAGACTTCTATGAAAAATAAGAATACCGTCAGGAAAAATGCCATAACCATGATTAGAGCTGCTATAAAACAGGTAGAGGTTGACCGACGGATTGAATTAAACGATGAAGAAATATTGGAAATCATATCTAAACAAGTAAAAGAGAAAAAGAATGCTTTAGAGGATTTTAAAAAGGGACAACGACAAGATCTAGTTGATTTAACTGAACAGGAAATTGAAATATTATTGGAATATTTACCAAAACAGCTTACTGACGAAGAATTAAAAGAAATTGTTGTGGAAACAATAAATGAGGTAAAGGCAAAGGATATCAAGGATATGGGTAAAATTATGAAATCCATAATGCCTAAGATAAAAGGAAGAGCTGATGGCAGCAGAGTGAATGAAGTAGTTAGACAAGTTTTGAAATAAACCTGGAGTTATACTCCGGGTTTTTTATATGCAATTTTTATTGTATAAATACTAGGGTAGTAATATAATAAAATGAGGGGGTGAAGTATTGAAAAGGACTAGAATTTTGGCGTTTGTAATTTTAATATTCTTTTTGCTCAATGGTTTAATATTCGCTAATGAAGATGCAGATGTATATGTAATACCAATTAATAGTGAAATAACTAAAGCTACTTACAATTTTTTAAACGATAGCTTAAATAGGATTGTCAACAACTCACCTAAAGCAATAATATTTGAGATCGATACTTATGGAGGATTGATTAGCGAGGCAGAGAAGATAAAAAATTTAATAATTGGTCTAGAAATTCCTACTATATCTTTTGTAAATAACAAAGCAGAGTCTGCAGGAGTGTTAATTACTATAGCAGCAGAAAAAGTTGTTATGGCTGAAAGCTCTACTATAGGTTCAGCTGAAACCATACCCAATACGGAAAAGGTATTATCCATGTGGAGAAGTTTCTTAAGAGATGTGGCGCAGTTAAGAGGTAGAGATGAAAAAATAGTTGAAGCAATGGCTGATAAGGATATTTATATAGAAGGCCTTTCTGAAAGGGGCAAGCTATTAAATCTTACCGGCAGAGAAGCTTTGGAATATGGGGTTTGTGATTTGATATCTAATGATTATCATGAAATGTTATCTTATTTTAATGTTTCCTATAATAATATTGTAAAAATTAATGAGAGTATAGAATTAAAGGCAGCTAAATTTTTATCTAGTTCCTTTATGAGCACCCTATTATTAACGCTAGGTTTTGTAGGGTTGGTGGTAGAACTGTTTACACCTGGGTTTGGAATAGGAGGGACCATAAGCATTATCTCCTTTGGATTATTCTTTGCAGGCAATATTTTGGTTGGTAATTCCCAGTGGACTTCTTTGGCAGTGTTTGTTACCGGATTAATATTATTGGTTATAGAAGCCATTATACCCGGATTTGGTTTACCTGGAATTTCTGGAATTATATTAGTTGTTTTAGGATCAATTTTTGCAATGGGATCTTTTACCACTGCATTAATGTCCGTAAGCATTGCAATTATCATTACTACTTTGATTACCTTATTGTTGATTAAATATGGGCGCAGAAGTCCTATATTTGATAAAATAATTTTAAATACCCAACAGAAGGATGAGGAAGGGTATTTAAGCGTTAATACTAAAGATGAATATTTGGGAAAGGAAGGAATTGCTGTAACAGAACTTCGGCCTGCTGGGATCATAGACATTGATGGGGTTAGATTAGATGCATTGTCTAATGGAGATTTTATTAAGAAGAATACGAAGGTGAAAGTTATAAAGGTCGAAGGTTCAAAAATAATTGTAAGGAGGATTTGATATATGCCAGGAACTTTTATTTTTACTGTAGGTATTGCTTTTCTAATCATAATATTGGTGATACTATTTTTTACTTTTATTCCCGTTGGATTATGGATTACAGCCTATTTTTCAGGGGTTAAAATTGGGATTAGTACATTAATAGGTATGAGATTGAGAAGGGTAGTGCCTTCAAGAATAGTTAACCCTTTAATTAAAGCTACAAAAGCTGGTTTAGATATAGGGGTGGACAAACTGGAAGCCCATTACCTTGCTGGAGGGAATGTTAACACTTTAGTAGATGCATTAATTGCTGCCCAAAGGGCTAATATACCTTTAGAATTTGAAAGGGCTGCTGCTATTGATTTAGCAGGTAGAAATGTGCTAGAAGCAGTACAGGTAAGTGTAAACCCAAAGGTTATTGAAACCCCTCAAATCTCAGCTGTTGCTAAGGACGGAATTGAAGTAATAGTAAAAGCTAGGGTTACGGTAAGAGCTAATATTGAGAGGTTGGTAGGAGGAGCAGGAGAAGAAACCATAATAGCGAGGGTAGGAGAAGGTATAGTAACAACAGTAGGTAGTTCAGAATCCCATACAGATGTATTGGAGAATCCAGATCTGATTTCTCAAACCGTCTTAGACAAGGGCTTAGACTCTGGTACTGCTTATGAAATACTATCCATAGACATTGCCGATGTAGATGTAGGAAGGAATATTGGTGCAAAACTTCAAACCGACCAAGCTGATGCGGATAAGCGGATTGCTCAAGCTAAAGCAGAAGAAAGAAGAGCTATGGCTGTAGCAAGAGAACAGGAAATGGTAGCAGAAGTTCAAGCTATGAAAGCAAAAGTAGTAGAAGCGGAAGCTCAGGTGCCTTTAGCCTTAGCACAAGCATTAAAGGAAGGAAAAATAGGTTTTATGGATTATTACCATATGAAAAATATATTGGCTGATACAGACATGAGAAGTTCCATTTCTAAAATGGTTGATGTTGACAAGAACCAAGATTAAGGGGCGATAAGATATGTCAAGAAGTTTGCTAGTTTTTATAATAGCTTTTATAATAGACTTAATATTAAAGAGTATAAAGGACAAGAAAAAAATAGAAAAAGCTATGGATAAGAAAAAACAACAATTGGAAGCAAACCCAGAAGGTGATAAAGATCTACTGCCTCAAATTGATGAAAAACCTATAGAAATTAAAATTCCTGAATTGTTGATAGAAGGTGATACTGTAGAGTTGGGAAAAGAGCCTGTTAACGTTACTACAGCTACAAAGGAAGATGATTCTCATATTAAGAGAGAAATTTTTATTAAAGATGATATAAAGAAATCATCAAAAAATCCTAAAGCGGAATTGAAAAAGGACATTTTGAAAGGGATAATCTATTCAGAAATATTATCGGAACCAAAAAGCCTTAAAAATATAAGAAAAAGCATATAGAAGTGCGTAGTTTTCTATATGCTTTTTACTTTTTTGTTAGTAATACTAATAGTCCCCTTGGCATAAAGTGTTAAGAGGGGGATTATTATGAAAAACAGGATAGAAAATTTGAAATATAATATATCGGAAGCTTTAGAATTCCCTAAAGATGTGGTAATGGATCTACCTAAAATTACTGTAATTGGGAATATTCAAGTCAATATTTCTAACCACAAAGGAATTGTTGAATATACCCAGGAAACTCTTAGGGTTAATTCTAGTATAGGATTAATAAGAATAACCGGAACAGATATGGAGCTGAAAACAATACTTTCGGAGGAGATAATTGTAAAAGGAAATATTGAAGGAATAGAGATATACTCTTAAGGAGTGTTGTTATGGGGGTTGTTAAGATTTGGTTTTTCTTAAAAGGATATGTTACCATTAGGGTAGAAGGATTGACATTAGAAAGGTTTTTAAATTTAGCAGCAGCCAACGATATATATCTTTGGGATATTTATCGTGAGGGGTATACCATATTAAGGATGAAAGTGACAATTGAAGGTTTTAGGGCCTTGAAGGGGATAGTCAAAAGGGTTGGCTGTAAGGTAGAAATAATAGATAAAAAAGGACTACCTTTTATATTCTATAGGTTAAAACAAAGGAAGATGTTAGCTTTTGGATTTGTTTTATTCTTGGGAATAATATTTTTTTTGTCTTCCTTAATATGGAATATTGAAATTCTTGGAAATGAAAAGGTAAAAACTGAGGATATAATTAAAATTTTAGAAAAAGAGAATATAAAACATGGTATAATAAAATATAAAATAGATAAAGATTATATAAAATACCTACTGTTAAATGAGTTCGACATTTTTTCTTTTCTATCAGTTGAAATAAAAGGGACTAAAATGATAATTGAAGTAAAGGAACAGGATTTACCGCCTGAAAAGATAAATAAGGATATACCTTGTAATATAGTGGCAACTAAAAAAGGGGTAATAGTAAAGGCTATTGCTAGGAATGGGAAGGCAGTAGTTAGGAAGGGTGATGTGGTAGATGAGGGACAAATCCTAATAATTGGCACTATATCTGATGAATATTCCAAAGAGAAGATATTTGTCCATGCAGAAGGTGAAGTATTGGCTAAGACCATTTACAGTTATAGAATTGATGAACCAGTAATAAAAGTGATAAAAGAAGAAACTGGTAATATCTTTGAGAGAATGGAATTGAGGATTGGTGAAAAGGGGATACAGTTTGTTAAAGGTGAAATCCCTTTTGCTAACTATGTTGAGGAAGTAAGGGAAATTAAGCCCTTTAATCTGGATATTGATTTACCAGTAAAAATATTAGTCCATCAATACAAAGAAGTAGAAGTAAAAGAGGTTAAGCAGAATATAGATTTTTTAAAAAAAACTACCCATATTAAGGCTGTAGAAGAGTTGAATAAGCAATTACCGAAGGATGCTCAAATCCAGTCTAAAGATGTTAAGTACTATCTTAAAGATGATGTGCTATCTACCTATGTGACTATGGAAGTTATAGAAAACATTGGAAAAAAGGAAATTATACATGAAAGATAAAAGGAGGAATAAGTAATTTGGAGAAAGCATTTGAGGAAAGACAAGTTTTTGTGGAGGACAATCAAATAATATCTCAAATATTTGGACAGCTTGATGAAAACGTAAATATAATTAAGAAGGAATTAGGCGTAGAACTTTTCTTAAGGGATGGAAGCATTGTAATAAAGGGAGAAGGTTTCTTAGCTGAATTGGGAGAAAGATTAGTAAATAGGTTGATTGAAATTATAAAGAGCCAAAGAAGGTTGACTAAACAGGAGTTAAGATATACTATTCAACTAATACTTGAAGGTAAAGAGGAGGGAATTAAGGATTTATTAAATGATATAATATGTATAACAGCATCGGGAAAAAGCATTAAACCTAAGACCCTAGGCCAAAAAAGATACGTGGATAGTATAAAGAGGAATGATATAGTATTTGGAATAGGGCCTGCTGGTACTGGAAAGACTTATTTGGCTATGGCGATGGCAGTAAATGCCTTTAAGAATAAAGAAGTCAATAGAATAATTTTAACTAGGCCTGCTGTAGAAGCTGGAGAAAGTTTAGGATTTTTGCCGGGAGATTTGCAAGAAAAGGTAGATCCCTATCTAAGGCCTATTTATGATGCCTTATTCGATATATTGGGTGGAGAAACCTATATGAAACTTATGGAAAAGAATTTAATCGAGGTGGCTCCACTTGCTTATATGAGAGGAAGAACTTTAGATTCAGCTTATGTAATATTGGATGAAGCTCAGAATACTACTAATGAGCAGATGAAAATGTTTTTAACTAGACTTGGATTTGGTTCAAAAGCAATAATAACGGGGGATGTTACTCAGATAGACTTATCTAAAAATAGAACATCTGGTTTAGTTACTGTTCAATCAATTCTCTCAAATATAGAGGGGATAGATTTTGTTTATCTTACTAAACTGGATATTGTAAGACATCCATTAGTACAGAGGATAATTGCAGCTTATGAGAAGTATGAGAAAGAAGAATAAGGAGGACTACCCGGGTGAAGGAAAAAGCAAAGGATTACAAGATTAATCCTAAAAAAAATCTAGTTTCAAATCTGAAGAGGAGAAAATTATATATAAAAGGGATACTAATTATCCTTTTTACAACAAGTCTCTTTTTTATTACGATCCAAAAGGTGGAGACGGAAAGAATCAATGTTAAGATAGGAGATAGAGCACCTTTGGAGATAAGGGCTACTAAGGATATAGTGGACAAACAGGCTACGGAAAAGCTAAAACAGGAGGCTGCTAATAGAGTACAACCTAGGTATAGAATAAGCCCCTCAGTTCAAATGAACATGAAAACTATAATCAAGGAATTCTTTGATAAGGTAAGAACACTTAAAGCATATGATAGCATGAGCTTATCCAAAAAGGTTGATTTAATGATAGAGGAATCTAGGATGCCCCTTTCAAGAAGCGAATACCAAATAGCTTTAAGGATGGACGAGAAGGAATTAAATGATTTTGAATCGCTTATAAACGATATAGTAAACCAAATAATGGGGGCAGGTATAAAGGAAGAGGAATTAGAGTATGAGAAGGAAAATGTAAGAAAAATATTTGAAACTTTAGATCTAGATAGCAATAAAAAGGAGTTAGGAGTTTCTCTTATTAATAGCATTATCCAACCAAATGAATTCATAGATGAAGAAGCAACTCAGCGTAGAATAGATGAGGAAGTGGAAAAGGTAGAACCGGTAATCATCAAGGAACATCAGATTATAGTAAGAAAAGGGGATATAATAGATGCAAATAATCTTGAATTAATTAAGGAAACCGGGCTTTTGAAGGAGAAGGAAGGATATGATAGTAGGACCGTATTAGGGATAATCATTTTAGTGGTTTTATTGGAGACTTTGATTCTAGGCCATATTTACAATTTCAATTTAGAAATAATGGGAGATAATAGGTTTATAATTTTGCTCTTAATTGTAATGGCTATATTATTAATTTCTCAGGGAATGCATAATATTTCACCTTTTATAATGCCTGTATCGACGGTAGCTTTTTTGATTGCTATATTATTAGATGTGAGGTTGGCTTTAATAGTAAATGTATTCATGGTATTCTTATTAAGCTTTATATTAAAATTAGATGATACTTTGGTGGCTATGTATTTGATAAGTGGCAGCATTGGGGCTTTTTTGGCAACAAGACCTCAACAACGATACAATATATTTGTCCATGGGCTGATAGTAGGAATTACAAACGTATTGGTCATATTGTCCTTTGGGCTGATAAAGAAATTGGAGTTGATGGATATACTCATTAGGAGTGGTTATGGTATTATAAATGGAATATTTTGTGCAATTCTAACTATCGGGTCTTTGCCCATTTGGGAAAATGTGTTTGAGATATTAACGCCTTTAAAGCTTATGGAACTATCTAATCCCAATCAGCCCTTGCTAAAGAGGCTACTAGTTGAAGCACCTGGAACCTATCATCATAGCATAATTGTAGGAAATTTAAGCGAAAGAGCTGCAGAGGTAATAGGAGCAGATCCCTTAATATCAAGGATAGGAGCCTACTATCACGATATAGGAAAGCTTACCAGGCCTTATTTTTTCAAGGAGAATCAGATTGGAACAGATAACCCACACGACAAATTAACCCCAAATATGAGCACTTTAATAATAACCAATCATGTTAAGGATGGAATAGAATTGGGAAAGAATAATAAATTGCCAAAGGAGATAATAGATATTATTGCTCAGCACCATGGAGACACTGTAGTTTTCTACTTTTATCATAAGGCAAAACAGAATGGACAAGCAGATGCTAATATAGAAGATTATAGGTATGAAGGTCCAAAACCTCAGACTAAGGAAGCAGCTATAGTAATGTTGGCAGATTCAACGGAAGCTGCCATAAGGGCAATTAAAGAACCTAATCGAAGGAATATAGAAGATACAGTTAGAAAAATCATCAAAGGGAAATTAGAAGATGGGCAGCTAGAGGAGTGTGGTCTGTCCATAAAAGACCTAAAGGATATTGCCAATGCATTTGCATCGGTAATGTTAGGGATTTTTCATGAAAGAATAGAATATCCAAATTTAGACTTAAAAGAGGAAGAGGGGAAAGCATAAACTATGGAATTATATATTGATGATAGACAGGACAAAATAGAATTAGATGAAGAGGTATTCAATATAGTAGAAAAGGCTATTAAAGAGACTTTATTGTTTGAAAGTAAGCCTTTAAGCTTTGAAGTAAGCCTAACTTTTGTGGACAATGAAGGAATCCGGGAGTTAAACAAGCAATATCGAAATATTGATAGGGAAACGGATGTATTATCTTTTCCCTTATATGAAGACTCATCTATATCTCCAGCACCAATGTTAGGAGATATAGTGATATCAGCTGAAAAAGCCTGGGCTCAATCCATTGAATATGGTCATTCTTTCATAAGAGAGATAGCCTACTTAACTGTGCACAGCATCCTACACCTTTTAGGTTACGACCATATGGAAGAAGAGGATAAATCTATTATGAGAGCTAAGGAAAAGGAGATTATGAAAAGACTAAAGATATTTAAGAAGGGAAAGGAAGATTAGCTCTAAATGAAATCCAGAAATATAATAGAAAGCTTTAATTATGCTGTGTTGGGAATAATCAACGCTCTTAAAACTGAAAGAAATATGAGGATTCATTTTTTTATAGCTACTATAGTTATAGTACTAAGTCTATTCCTCGATTTTTCTAGGATTGAACTATTAATGCTATTTGTCGCTATTGCTTTTGTATTTATAACAGAGATGATAAACACAGCTATAGAGAGGACTGTAGATTTAATTACAGAAGAATATCATCCATTGGCGAGGGTGGTAAAGGATATTGCAGCAGGGGGGGTACTAATTGCTGCCATCAATTCATTGGTGGTGGGGTATTTACTGTTTTTTGATAGATTAAATCCTTTAACCAATTTGGTACTGTATAAGATAAAAAATTCTCCTATTCATTTAACATTTATCGCTTTAGTATTGGTTATAATATTGACTATTACCTTTAAAACAATATACCATAAAGGAAAAGGTACCCCTTTTCAAGGCGGAACCGTTAGTGGACACGCTGCTATTTCTTTCTGTATTGCAACCATAATAGCTTTTATTGCCCAAAATATGTTAATATCGACTCTTTCCTTTATTCTAGCTATTTTAGTTGGGGAAAGCAGGGTAGAAGGGAAAATTCATAGCATAATGGAAGTAGTTTTAGGCGGATTACTAGGCATATTAGTAGGGATATTAGTATTTCAAATAATTGGATAGCGGAGGGGAATATGAAAGGCAGGACTAAATATTTTTTACTAACCATATTAATAGTCATTTTATTAACTAGCTGTAAAAAAGAAGATGTCAAAGATATTGAAGATGAAATAATTCAGGAAGAAGATGAACAGATTGAAGAAGTAATAGTAGAAGAAAAAAATGAAAAAGAGGGAGAACCATCGCCATTGAGTGGGATATATGCACCGGAGGAAAAAGTAAGCAGAAGGCCAGTAGCTGTAATGTATGATAACCATCCTAGTGCAAGATGGCAAGCCGGATTATCTAAAGCTGAAGTGATATATGAGTTTATGGTAGAAGCTCCGTATACTAGATACATGGCTTTATTTTTAATCAATGACCCTGAATCCATTGGTCCGATTAGGTCCTCAAGGCCCTATTTCGTGAGTACTTTACTTGAATATGACCCAGTGTATGTAAGGGTAGGTGGAAGTCCCGAGGCTAAACGGGATATAAAGAACTATAAAATTGCAGATATAGACGGACTGTCATCATCTAATAGGGTGTTGTGGAAGAATAAAAAAGTAGGTAAAAAAGCTCCCCATAACACATATACCAGTATGGAAGCAATAAGAAAAACTCAACTGGAAAGAGGGTATAGGGAAACTGGTAACTATGAAGGATTTAAGTTTAATGAAGAAGATGTGAATTTAATTGGATTTGCTGCAGAAAAGGTTCAAATAAACTATTTTAAGAACAATACTACTTTATATCGTTATAATCCAGACGAAAAAGTTTATTATAGGGAAAAGGATGGTAAGCCTCATGTGGATGAATGGGATAATGTTCCAATTGTAGCTAAAAATATTATAATACAAGAGGCAAAGACTAGGGTTATAGATAATGAAGGTAGGCTGTCCATAGATATAGTTGGAGAAGGAAAAGGTAAGTATATAACAAACGGGAAAGGAATGGATATAAAATGGGTAAAAAAAACGAGGGAAGGAAAGACCTATTTTTATGATGTAACAGGGAATGAGATTATTTTAAACCCTGGAGTAACGTGGATTCAAGTTGTAGACGTTAATCCAGATTTGATTATTGAATAAGAATAAGAGGTGGTAGGATGGATAAAAGGCTATTAATTAAAAAAGCTTTAGAAGCTCGTGAAAAAGCTTATGTTCCTTATTCTAATTTTAGAGTAGGCGCTTCTGTATTGACGGAAGATGGAGAAATATATACAGGGTGTAATATAGAAATATCCTCCTATTCTCCAACTCTCTGTGCTGAAAGGACTGCTATTTTTAAGGCCATATCTGAGGGGCATAAGAGAATTAAGGCAGTTGCAGTAGTAGGAGATTCGGATTTTACTTATCCTTGTGGGGTGTGTAGACAGGTAATTAGGGAATTTGGAAAAGATGCTATAATAATAGTAGCCAATTCAGAGAAGGATTATAAAGAGTATAGATTAGATGAATTGCTTCCCCATAGCTTTGGGCCAGAGGATTTAGAAAATAAAAAGAAGTAGGAGGGACTGTATGTATAGATCAGGTTTTGTTACAGTAGTTGGCAGGCCTAATGTGGGAAAATCCACTCTTTTAAACGAAATAGTTGGCGAGAAGATATCCATAATATCTGATAAACCTCAAACTACCAGGAATAAAATTCAACTGGTATATACTGATAGGGATTATCAAATAGTATTTTTAGATACTCCTGGTATACAAATGCCTAAGAATAAATTAGGAGAGTATATGCTAAAAATATCTAAGGAGACCTTAGAAGAAGTGGATATTATAACCTTCATGGTGGATTCCAGCTTTGAGACAGGAAGATTGGACAATTATATAATAAAAGAATTGGGAACTATTAAAACTCCTATAATACTTTTAATAAATAAAATTGACACCATTAATAAAGAAGATGTAGAAAAATTGGTATTAAAGTATGAACAGATGAATATGTTTCATAAGATAATTCCAGTATCTGCAATCAATGGCACAAATATTGATTTATATATAAGGACTGTAAAGGACTTGCTACCAGAAGGACCTCAGTATTTTCCTGAGGATATGATTACCGATCAACCGGAAAGGTTCATTATATCAGAGATCATTAGAGAAAAGGCTTTGTTAAATTTACAAGAGGAAGTTCCCCATGGCATATTTGTAGGCATTGAAGAAATAAAGAAAAGGCAAGAGCAGGATTTAATAGATGTATTTGCTACTATATATTGTGAAAAGGAATCTCATAAGGGAATAATTATAGGGAAAAATGGCAGAATGCTTAAAACTATTGGTCAGCAATCAAGGAGTGATATTGAAAAACTATTGGGTAGCCGCGTGAATTTACAGATATGGGTAAAGGTAGAAAAGAACTGGAGGGAAAAAGAAGCTAAGGTGAAGTACTTTGGCTATAGATAGGAAGGAAATTTAAATGCATGTAAGAACAGAAGGAATAGTATTAAAGGAGTACAGGTTTAAGGAAACCAGTAAAATATTGATTCTTTTTACAAAAAAATATGGTAAAGTCCATGCAATGGCCCGAGGGGCATATAGGCCAAAGAGTAAACTTTTGGCTAATACACAACCTTTTTCATATAACGATTATGATCTATATAAGGGCAGAAATTTTTATTATATCAGTCAAGGAGATATAATCAATTCTTTTTATTCTATTCGAGAGAATATATACAGGATGATGTATGGTTCTTATTTGCTGGAATTAATAGAACTGTCCCTACCAGAGGAAGAGGAAAATGAAACCATATTTAAACTATTGATAAAAGGCTTAAAAGTTCTTTCTAATATAAACAGTGATTTTTATAAGTTCATAATTTCTTATGAATTAAAATTTATTTCTTTTTTAGGATATAAGCCCGAATTGGAGTACTGTACAATTTGCAGAAAAAAGGGATTTTCCGATTTTAGATTCAGCATTGATAAGGGAGGAATAGTTTGTTATAATTGTCTATCCAAAGAATCCTATAGTGAAGCTATGGATAATAGGATGAGGAAGGTGTTACTTTGGTTACTTTATACTCCTTTGGATGAATTGGATTCTATTAATATTCCTAAAGAAACTATGTTTAAATTACATGATATTTTGGTAAAATACATATTAAACAAAATAGATAGAAAGCAGTTTAATTCCCTTAAAATATTGGATTCTATAAATTATAATGGAGGCGATTAGTGTGGATATATCTTTGGAAAAAGTCGATTTGGTTGTTGAGAGAACTGGGGCAACTTATGCTGAAGCAAAAGAGGCTCTAGAAAAAACTGATGGTGATGTGGTGGATGCAATAATATTAATCGAAAAAAGTAAAACATCATGGTCGGATAATATGGCAGATAGAGGACAACAGCTAGTCGATAAAGTAAAGGAATTGTTGAGGAAGGGCAATGTTACTAAGATAACTGTAAAAAAGGATGGGGAACTATTGATGAACATACCAGTAACAGCAGCTGCCATAGGAAGTATGATTTCTGCTCCTCTGGCTTTAATAGGTTTAGGTGGAGCTATTTTATCTAAATGCACAATAGAGGTACAAAAGGAAGATGGAGAAATAATCAATGTAAACGACATGATATCAAAAAACATACATCATAAAACTGATGAGGAAGACTAAGCTAAAGCATATTGACAAAATTTCTTTATTTTGCTAAATTATTATCTACAGGAAAGTTTAATATACTATAGATTTAGGAACAGGGAAGTCAAAGGGTGGAACCGTTGAAGTAACCTTTCGTCCCTATGGGGATGTAAAGGTTTTGTTCTTTTTAATATGCAAATAAGGAGGTTTATTATATGTATTTTCAGGATTTAATGCTTAAATTGCTGGAATTTTGGGGAAATCAAGGCTGTATTGTACTTGAACCTTACGATGTGGAAAAGGGAGCAGGAACTATGAGTCCCTATACCTTTTTAAAAGCTTTGGGACCAGAACCTTGGAAGGTAGTTTATATAGAACCATCTAGAAGACCAGCAGATGCTAGATACGGAGAAAACCCTCACAGAGTATATCAGCATCATCAGCTTCAGGTAATATTGAAGCCTTCTCCAGATGATATTCAGGACATATATTTAAACAGTTTGAAAGCAATAGGAATCGATCCGATAAAACATGATATACGTTTTGTCGAAGACAATTGGGAGGCTCCAACTTTAGGGGCATGGGGTCTAGGTTGGGAAGTTTGGTTAGATGGGATGGAAATAACTCAATTCACCTATTTTCAACAAGTCGGAAGTATCAATTGCCAATTGGAGTCAGCTGAATTAACCTATGGGTTAGAGAGAATTGCTATGTATTTACAGGATGTAGATGATATATTTCATATAAAATGGAATAAGAATATTAGTTATGGAGATATATTTAAAAAGGCTGAATATGAGCATTCGGTATATAGCTTTGAAAAGGGAAATATAGAAATGTTAAAACAGCTTTTCAATATGTATGAAGAAGAAGCTAAAAGAATCATAGAAGAAAATTTGGTGCTACCAAGCTACGATTATGTACTTAAATGTTCTCATGTATTCAATGTATTAGATGCAAGAGGGGCTATAAGCGTAACGGAAAGGACCCATTATATTGGTAGAGTAAGAAATTTAGCTAAGTTAGTTGCGACTAAGTATATAGAGCAAAGGGAAAAACTCAAATTTCCTCTTATGAAGGAGGGTATGTAATATGTCTAATAGATATTTATTAGAAATAGGAGTTGAAGAACTTCCTGCTAGATTTATAAGCGGTGCATTAAATCAGCTAAAGGGAAATTTTAAAAATATGCTAAAAAATGAGAGGATTGGTTATGCAAATGTAGAAACTTATGCTACCCCAAGGCGATTAGTTTTAATTGTCGATGGTTTGAAAGAAGACCAAGATACGCTAGAGGAAATAGTCAAAGGACCTGCTAAAAGGATTGCTTATGATAGTCAAGGCTATCCAAGTAAGGCTTTAGAAGGCTTTATGCGAGGACAGGGAGTTAAAGAGGATCAAATTTTTACAAAAGAGTATAATGGCGAAGAGTATATATATGCAAGGGTCATTAAGGAAGGAAAGGATACTTTTACCATTTTATCAGAAAATGTGGCGGATATTATCAAGTCTATTGTATTTCCTAAATCTATGAGATGGGGAGGCAAAAATATAAGATTTGCAAGACCTATTAGGTGGATTGTTTCCCTATTAAATGATAGGATAGTGCCTTTTGATTTAGAAGGCATTAAGGTAGGAAATACTACTAAGGGCCATAGGTTTTTGGGAAGTAAATCTATAGAAATTAACAAGGTAGATGAGTACTTTGATAAGCTAGAAGAAAATTACGTTATAGTGGATCAAAACAAGAGAAAAGAGATAATAAAATATAATTCTGAAAAATTGGCAAAGGAAAAGGGAGGGAATCTTTTAGTAGATGAAGATTTACTTGATGAGGTAACCAATATAGTAGAATATCCTACACCTATGATTGGAAGGATTAAAGAAGAATATTTAAACTTACCAGACGATGTGGTTATAACTCCAATGAAGGAACACTTAAGGTTCTTTCCTATAGTAAATGATAAGGGAGTTTTACTACCCTATTTTATCACTGTAAGAAATGGTAATGACCAGTATATTGATGTGGTTATAAAAGGCAATGAAAAGGTATTAGGAGCTAGATTGGAAGATGCTAAGTTCTTCTACTATGAAGATATAAAAAATCCTATTGAAGACTATGTAGAACCATTAAAAAATATAGTTTTCCAAGAAAAGTTGGGAACCCTTTATGATAAAACAATTAGGATAAGGAAATTAGCCAAAAAAATCGGGGATTATTTGGAAGTAGGAGAAGAAACTCAGAGGAATATTGATAGAGCTGCATACCTCTCTAAAGCAGATTTAGTTACTAAAATGGTAGGTGAATTTACCGAATTGCAAGGCAGGATGGGAATGGAATATGCAAAACATTCAGGAGAAAATGAAATAGTAAGCACTGCTATATATGAACAATATCTACCAAGGTTTGCTGGAGATGATCTTCCTACAACTACAGCTGGTTCCATTTTAAGCATTGCTGATAAGTTGGATACCATAAGTGGTTGTTTTGCAATTGGAATTGAGCCTACCGGTTCTCAAGACCCATATGGGTTGAGAAGGCAAGCTCTAGGCGTAATAAATATAGTTCTGGACAGAAGGTTGAATTTGAGTCTAGGGGAATTGATAGATTTTGCTTTATATATTTATGTAGAGGAATTAGGATTGGTTTTCGATTATGCAGAGGTTAAAAATAGTATATTAGGGTTCTTCAATGGAAGAATAAAGAATATGTTTAGTGATATGGGGATAAGGTATGATATAATTGATGGTGTAATAAGTACAGGTATCGACAATATATATGATTTGATGATAAGAGCAAACAAACTTAATGAGTATTTTGAAAAATATGGATTAACCGATGTATTGTCTACTTTCAATAGAGTAACCAATTTAGCTGAAAAATCTACGTCAACGGAAGTAAAGAGGGATTTGTTGATAGAAGATGCGGAAATAGAATTATATGATGGATTTAACGATATTGAAGAAAAAGTACTAAATCATCTTGATAAGAAGGAATATGATAAGGCTTTAGAACAGTTTATTGTGCTAAAGGAAGCAATAGACAATTTCTTCGATAAAGTAATGGTTATGGTAGATGATGAAGCAATAAGAGAGAACAGACTTAACTTGTTAGGGAAAATATCTAAAACAATGCTCTTAATATGTGATTTATCTAAATTGGTTAAGCAATCCTAGGTATTTGGTTTATTCCCATCTGAAGGGATGTGATTCAAATTCAATTAACTGAAAGACAGGAAAAGATTATAGAAATTGTGAAAGCTAATGAGCCAATAACTAGTGAGAATATTGCTAAAGCTCTTAAATTAACTAGAGCAACTCTCAGGCCAGATTTAGCAATATTAACCATGTCGGGAATTTTAGATGCAAGACCTAAGGTTGGTTATTTCTATACTGGAAAAACTAGTCTAAGCTTTATATCTGAAAAGATACAACAAATTAAGGTGGCAGATAGGAAGTCTCTACCCGTTGTAATTGATGAAGAAACTAGCATCTATGATGGAATTGTGACTTTATTTTTGGAGGATGTAAGCAGCATATTTGTAACTTCTAAAGGGTGTTTAGTGGGAGTGGTGTCCAGAAAGGATTTTTTAAAGAATGCCATTGGAGGGCTTAATTTAAGTAAAACTCCCATAGGTGTAATTATGACTAGGATGCCCAATGTTATAGTAACAACACCAGATGAAAGCATATTAGATGCAGCAATGAAATTAATAGAACATGAAATAGATAGTCTGCCTGTTGTAGAAGAAATTACTTTAGAAGATGGATCTCTAGCTTATAAAGTAGTGGGCAGGATTACAAAAACTACCATTACCAGGCTCTTTGTTGAACTGGGTAATGATGGATAGGAGGTGTCTTATGGACAATTCCATTACGATATATGTATTATCAGACTCAATTGGAGAAACTGGTGAACAAGTTGCCAGAGCTGCTGTTAGTCAGTTTTATCCTTGTAAATTTGAGGTAAGAAGGTTTCCCTATATTACTTCAGAAGACCAGATTGTAGAGGTATTTGAAGAAGCTGTAAACGAAAAGAGCGTAATCGTATATACCATAGTAATAGAAAAGCTCAAGAATTATGTGGTTGAATTGAGTGAAAAATATAACATACCATCGATAGACTTAATGACACCTGCCTTAGAAGCCCTGGAAAAGGTATTTGGTTATGCACCTAAGCGGGAGTCTGGCCTTATAAGGAGATTAGATGAGAAATATTTTAGAAAAGTAGATGCTGTGGAATTTGCAGTAAAATATGATGATGGCAAGGATGCTAGAGGGATTAAAAAGGCAGATATAGTACTTATAGGTGTATCACGTACATCTAAAACCCCTTTAAGCATGTACTTAGCCCATAAATATTACAAAGTTGCCAATGTGCCTTTGGTCCCAGAAGTTCCGATACCTAAGGAGCTTTTTGAAATAGATAATAGAAGGATTTTTGGACTTATTGCCAATCCCTTTAAGTTGAATGAGATAAGACAAGAAAGGTTAAAATCCTTGGGGTTGAATAATAATGCAAATTATGCAAGTATCGATAGAATTAATTATGAGCTTGAATATTCTAAAAAGATTATGGAAAAGCTTAAATGTACAGTTATAGACGTTTCAAACAAAGCAGTAGAGGAAACTGCAGGGATAGTAATAGAAGACATGAAAAGGAATTTTGGTGAAAATTTCTAGAGAAGTGTTGTAATTTCAACACTTCTTTTGGTTTTGTAAAATAATGTACTAAAAATTTATAAATAAAATTGAAGGATTCTAGGAACTTATGTTGTATATATAATATATATATTATTTTTGTTAATGGGGTTTTAAATATGAGAAAAAGAATAGAGATGGAAGCGTTGGAAAAAAGGATATTATCTCCTTATGCTGCTTTAAGCCAAAATACTAAGGGAAGAGCAATAGAGGAGGAAAAGTGTCAAGTTAGGACTGAATACCAAAGGGATAGAGATAGAATAATTCATTCTAAATCCTTTAGAAGATTGAAGCATAAAACTCAAGTTTTTATTGCACCAGTGGGGGACCATTATAGAACTAGATTGACTCATACTTTAGAAGTGGCCCAAATATCCAGAACCTTGGCAAGGGCTTTAAGATTAAATGAAGATTTAGTGGAGGCCATAGCTTTAGGTCATGATTTAGGTCATACTCCCTTTGGGCATACAGGAGAAAATATATTAAACAAGCTACATCCTAAGGGATTCTGTCATAGTAAGCAAAGTTTAAGGGTTGTGGATTATTTAGAGCATACATCAACTAGAAAAGGGTTAAATTTAACTTATGAGGTTAGAGATGGAATTTTAAAACATACTGGAGGGGCAAAACCAGAAACCTTAGAAGGTCAAATAGTAAGGTTAGCAGATAGGATTGCGTATATAAATCATGATATTGATGATGCAATAAGGGCAAATATTATTAGATTAGATGATTTACCAAAGGATTGTATAAAGTATTTGGGGGAAAATCATGGAGAAAGGATTAATTCCATGATTTTAGATGTAATAAAGAATAGTTCAAATAGTGATAGAATATCCATGAGTGAGGAGGTTAATTATTATACCAATAAATTAAGGAGTTTCATGTTTGAAAGGGTGTATTTAAACAAAGAAGCCAAAGGTGAAGAGGATAAAGCTAAATATGTAATTGAACAGTTGTACAATTATTACTTGACCAATTTCGATAAATTACCAAAAGAGCATATTCAATTATATGAAGACTATGAATCCAAGGAGGACATTATAACCGATTATATAGCTGGTATGACTGATAGATATGCTATAAATCAATTTAATGAGCTATTTGTTCCAAAGTCTTGGAGAAAATACTAATAAAAGAAGGATTTTAAGACTTTGTGTCGAATAATATATAATGTTCTCCTATTGGAGAGAAAAGGTGATGAGCCATGTCATATAATATTGATGAAGAGTTGATAGAAAGGATACATGATACCGTCGATCTGATAGATGTAGTATCTAAATATATCCAGCTCAAAAAAACTGGTAGTAATTATGTGGGCTTATGCCCTTTTCATAATGAAAAGACACCATCTTTTACTATATCCGAATCTAAGCAATTATTTCATTGTTTTGGCTGTGGAGAAGGTGGCGATGTAATAAGTTTTATTATGAAAATTGAAAATCTATCCTTTGTCGAAGCAGTAAGATTCATTGCTGAACAAGAGGGAATACCCATAATGGAAAAAAACCCTATAGACCATAAATTGAAATTGCAAAAGGACCTCTTATATGAAATTAATAGAGAAGCAGCTAAGTTTTACTATCTTAACCTTGGTCAAAATAGAGAAGCTTTAGAATATTTGGGAAGAAGGAATTTGAATAAGGATATAATAAAACGATTTGGATTAGGTTATGCTCCAGACAAATGGGACAGTTTAAAAAATTATCTAATTAAGAAAGGATATGAGGAAGAGGATATAGAGAAAGCAGGTTTAATAGGTAAAAGAAAGGATAATACGGGATATTATGATAAGTTTAGAAATAGAATAATGTTTCCAATAATTGATGGTAAAGGTAGAGTAATAGGATTTGGAGGACGAGTACTGGACCAGACTATGCCTAAGTATCTAAATTCAAAGGATACTTTAATTTTTATAAAAGGTAACAATCTTTATGGCTTAAATCTCATAAAGCGGAATTTTAATCTAAATAAGATAATATTGGTTGAAGGGTATATGGATGTCATTTCATTGTACAGAAATGGAATTGATTATGCCGTAGCAAGTCTTGGTACTGCTTTTACCTCTAATCAAGCAAAGCTTTTAAAAAGGTTAAATAAAGAAATTTATATTTGCTACGATTCGGATAATGCTGGAATAAATGCAACTATCAAAGCATTAAATATATTAGATAAGGAGGGGCTTAACCCTAAGGTAATACTTTTGCCCAAAGGGCATGATCCAGATGATTTTATCAACAAAATGGGATTGAAAGAATTTGAAAAATTGATAGATAATGCTTTCAATCCAATAGATTACAAAATATTAATATTGAGAAAGAAATATAATGTAAATGATATTGATGGAAAGATTAAATTTGTTAAAGAAGTGTCTGTTATATTAAGGAATATAAATAGCCCTGTAGAAAGGGAAATATATATAGATAAAATTGCAAAGGAAATGGAAATATCAGAAGATGCAATTAAAAAAGAGGTTTTGGGGAATAATTATAAAAACGAATCAAGTTTTTCCAAGGACAAGTATATAATTGGTAGAAATAGGTATAATAAGAGTAAAATAGCCCCAATTAAAGCTGTTCTGGAACCAGCACATTTAACAGCTGAAAAGATGTTGATTAGATTGATGCTTGAAAGTAGAAGTTATTACAACATTATAAAAGGTTATTTAAACGAAGAAGATTTCTTGAATTATGAAAGCAATATTTTGGCAAAGATTATTTTTGATGAATATGAAAAAAAAGTTGATTTGATGAAAATTGCTAATGATTTTATTTTAGTCAAATTAAAACAGGAGAAAGACCTAGATTACGATCTAATATATGAAATTATGGATTTGAATGTAGGAGTGTTGCCTGAAAACAAAAATACTTTGATAAAAGATTTAATAAAGAGGATTAAAATATCAAAATTAGAGATGGAAAGGAAAAAGATTTTGAATGAAATAAAAGAGATTGAATCAAAGAATGTAAAAGATGAAGGAGATGTGGAGAGATTCAAATTGTTATGCTTAGAGTTGACGAAATTAGACAAAGAGTTACAATCACATACGTAAAGGTTAGGAAGGGAGGGAGCTATATTGAGCCCAAATAATAAACCAGAATTAGAGAAAGAGAAAATATTAGCAATTAAACAATTAATAGATAAGGGTAAAAAAAGTGGAGTCTTAACATATAAAGAAATTATGGATGCACTAGAGGAAATAGAACTGGATCCAGATCAAATAGATGACATATATGTAAGATTTGAGGATATGGGGATCGATATAGTAGGAGATAAAGAAGACGATATGCTCCTTGAAACTAGTGATGAAGCAGAGGAAGATATAGATCTTAAGGAAGATTTATCTTTACCAAGAGGAATAAGTGTAGATGATCCTGTTAGAATGTATCTAAAGGAAATTGGGAAAATTCCATTGCTTACTGCAGAAGAAGAAATAGAATTAGCCAAGAGAATGGAAGAAGGAGATGAATTAGCTAAAAAGAAATTAGCAGAAGCCAACTTAAGATTGGTGGTTAGCATTGCAAAAAGGTATGTAGGCAGGGGTATGCTGTTCTTAGATTTAATTCAGGAAGGAAATTTAGGGTTAATGAAAGCAGTAGAAAAGTTCGATTATCAAAAGGGTTTTAAGTTTAGTACCTATGCTACTTGGTGGATACGTCAAGCTATAACTAGAGCTATTGCTGACCAAGCTAGAACCATTCGTATTCCAGTTCATATGGTTGAAACCATTAATAAGTTAGTGAGAGTTCAAAGACAATTAGTTCAAGAGTTAGGAAGAGACCCTACACCTGAGGAAATAGGGAAAGAAATGAATATGGAAGTAGAAAAGGTAAGGGAGATTATGAAAATAGCTCAAGAACCCGTGTCTTTGGAAACTCCCATTGGAGAAGAAGAAGACAGTCATCTTGGTGATTTTATAGAGGATGACAATGCTTTAGCTCCTGCTGAAGCAGCAACCTACACTATGTTAAGGGAACAACTGGTAGATGTATTGGACACCCTTACTCCAAGAGAACAGAAGGTTTTAAGGTTGAGGTTTGGGCTTGATGATGGTAGAGCCCGTACATTAGAAGAAGTAGGCAAAGAATTTGATGTAACAAGAGAAAGAATAAGACAGATAGAAGCTAAGGCTTTAAGAAAATTAAGACATCCTAGCAGAAGTAAGAAGCTAAAGGACTTTCTTGAATAATTAAAGATTCGCTAAATGCGAATCTTTAATTATAGATATTACAAATTAATTATGAAAGGAATGTACTGATGAGACTATCCAGTAGATTACAAGCTATCGCTGATTTAATACCACCTAATACAATAGTAGCAGATATTGGAACTGATCACGGGTATATACCTATATACCTGATAAAAAATAAGATAGCAAAAAAGGTAATAGCTACAGACCTCAGTAAGAATTCTTTGGCAAAAACAATACAATTGGTTAAAGAGGAAAATCTGGAAAACCATATAGATATTCGATTAGGCAATGGATTAGAAGTGTTGAAGCCTTTTGAGGTAGATACAGTTGTGATTTCTGGAATGGGCGGGTTACTTATTAGAGACATATTAGATAAGGACAGAAATAAAAGAGATTCTATAACTCATTTTATACTACAACCAAATGTAGCAAGCAGGGAATTGAGAGAGTATTTGTATATTAATAGTTTTGAAATAATAGATGAAAAGTTGGTAAAAGAAGATGATAAATTTTATGAGATCATCTATGCAAAAAAAGGCAAATCTATAGTTGAAGACTATATCCATTATGAAATAGGAGAAAAGTTGATATTGAAAAAAGACCCTTTATTAAAGGATTTTGTAGAAGAGAAGATAAGTATACTCAATAATGTTTTAGAAAAATTAAAGGACAAGAATACAGAAAAAAGTAAAAACAGGTATGAAGAAATAGTGATGGAGGTTAATAAATTAAAGGAGGTGCTTAAAGGAATTGAAGGCAATAGATATAATTAAGCTATTAGATCAATGGGCTTTTCCTTATTTAATCGATAAATGGGATAATACTGGCTTTCAGATAGGTGACCCTGAAAGGGAGGTTTCAAAAATATTAATATCCTTGGATTTGGACCGAGAGGTTTTCTTGGAAGCCATGAATAAAAAAGTCCAAATGATAGTTACCCATCACCCTATTATATTCAAATCCTTGTCCAGAATAACCAAAGAATCATATAAGGAAAGTTTGATCTATGATATAATTAAGGAAGACTTAGTTGTATACAATGCACATACTAATTTGGATTTGGTACCAGGTGGCGTAAATGATGCTTTAGCCAATACATTGGGGATCAAAAATCATGAGCCTTTAAGGGTTAATTATCGAGATCCCTTATATAAATTAGTGGTATTCGTTCCAAAAGATTATGCACCTATTATAAGAAAAGTTTTAGGTGATATGGGTGCTGGTTGGATTGGAAACTACAGCCATTGTACCTATAATGTTGAAGGTATGGGAACCTTTTTGCCTTTAAGGGGGACTAAACCTTTTATCGGAAAAGTTTATGAATTAGAGGAAGTTGAAGAAGTTAGAATCGAAACCATTGTTGAAGACAATAATTTAGATGAAGTATTAAAAGAGATGATAAGGCATCATCCCTATGAAGAAGTAGCCTATGATATATACCCATTAAAAAATGAAGGTAAAGCTTATGGGTATGGTAGAATAGGCAGTATAAAGGAAATGGCTCTATTAGATTATTTGGATATCATTAAAAGAAGTTTAGAGGTTGATAGAGTAATAGTTTATGGAAACCGAAATAGGATCGTTGAAAGGGTAGCAGTATGTGGAGGAAGTGGTGCTTCTTTTATCTATGATGCCTATAAAAGAGGTGCAGATTTATATATTACTGGAGATGTTAAATACCATGATGCCCAGTATGCTAATGAATTAGGGCTTACCCTTGTAGATGCAGGTCATTATCACACTGAAAAGGTGATACTCCCAATTATAAAGGATTATTTAGATAAAATACTAGAAAATAAAGTAGAAATATATTTGCACGATAAAAGCAGTCCACCTTTTGCTTTCTATTAAATTTTTGGAGGTAAATATATGGATGATATAGAAGATTTGTGGGAACTGCAAAAAAATAAAAGCTTATTAGCAGATATTAAAAAGAAGCTTAAGGAAATTCAAAATGGAGAAGATATAAAATTATTAGCTATTGAATTGGATAGGAAGGAAACGGATATTATAGAATTGGAAACTTCTATAAAAGAAAATGAAAGGAAACTTAATAAGGAAAATCAAATTCTAAGAAACCTTGATTTTAAACTTAAAGAAGTGGAAAAAAGTCTATTCGATGGCAGTATTAAAGATTTGAAACAATTAACTTTTCTAAATGAGGAAAGGGAGAAGATTAAAGCATTAATTGAAGAAAAAGAGTTGGAAATGATAAATATGATGGAAGATATTGATGAGTTCAAAAGTAAGCTTGTTAATCTAAAAGAGGATTTTAATAATTTAAAAAAGGAGTATAAAAGCTTAGTGAAAGATTATAAATCCATTATTGAGGAATTAAATGGAAAGGCAATAGATGTTAGAAAGAGAATTGAAAGTATATCCTCCAATATGGATGAAAATTTGATTTTAGAATTCAACAAGTTGATTAAAACTAGGGGGATTGCAGTAGTTAAGGTTATAGATAATAGATGTGGTGGCTGTAATGTGGTCCTTCCTGCCATTACGGTGGATCGGTTAAAACATTCTAATTCTGTACTACATTGTGAATACTGTGATAGGATATTATATTTGGAGAAGGAATAATATTTTGATTATGGCTGGCAAATATTGTTGTTGAAAAAGTTTTGGATTTATGCTATAGTTATGATGCAATAAAATATCGGATAATGAGTAAATCGGGTGATCGCGTGCTTTAGCATGAGGAAAGTCCGTGCTCCATAGGGCAGGATGCTGGATAACGTCCAGTGGGGGCGACCCTAAGGATAGTGCAACAGAAATATACCGCCTAACATTCCATTTGAAATGTTGGGTAAGGGTGGAAAGGTGAGGTAAGAGCTCACCAGCAACTAGGCGACTAGTTGGCTCTGTAAACCCCATCCGGAGCAAGACCAAGCTAGGGATTAAAAAGGCAGTGGCCCGCTGCTGTCCCGATTGGTAGGTCGCATGAACCTATTGGTAACAATAGGTCATAGATAGATGATCATCCAAGACAGAACACGGCTTATAGATTTACTCATTGCTGTAAAATACACCTTTTTATAAGGTGTATTTTACTTTTTGCCACCTAATTTCCACCGTGTAAAATTTCATTTAGTTTTGTAGTCGCATCTTTCTGCATTTCTAAATTAACGTGAGAATAAATATTTAAAGTAGTATTAATATCGAAGTGGCCAAGTCTAGTTTGAATCACTTTAAAATCTACACCATGTGACAAGAGAAGAGTCGCATTTGTATGTCTAAGATCATGAAATCTTATAACCTTGTCGAAGTTAGGTTTCTTCAATATCTTTCTAAATCTATGACTATAATAATTAGGTTGAATGTATTTACCATCTTCCCAAATCATAATAAAATTGCATTTTCTATCTTAAATATATTGTCGTGATAATATTCCCCATATTTTAGTTTATGTTGATTTTGCATTTTTTTATGTTGTTTGAGAAGTTTTTTAAATTATCTGATATATAAAGAGTTCTTTGACTTTCTTCTGTTTTAGGAGTATTTAAGTATACTTTTCCATTTGATACAACTAAATTATTGCTTATTTATATAAGATTGGGTAGTGTAAAATAATTTGTACTTCTGTGAAAAATTTAGCTCCTTTCTGGCAAGTATTAAAAATAGAATTCTTAAAAGAAAGGAGCTAACTTTATGTCAATATTACCTAAAGAAGCATTAAGAGATATGATTAAAGATGGTAATCTAAAAACAGCAACAGATTTACATTCATACCTCAAGGATATGTTTAAAGATATTCTCCAAGAGATGTTAGAGCAGAATTAGAAGTGGAATTAGGCTATGCCAAAGGGGATAAAAAAAACAAACAAACCGATAATGTGAGGAATGGCTATTCAGAGAAAACAGTAAAAACTCAGTTTTGAGAAATACCAATAGAAGTCCCAAGAGACAGAAATGGTGAATTTGAGCTAGTAGTCGTACCAAGGAATAAACGTGATATTTCAGGCATAGAAGGGAAAGTAATATCCCTTTACTCAAGGGGTATGTCTACCAGAGACATACACAATCAAATTAAAGATATATATGGAATTGAATTATCTGCAGAAATGGTGAGTAAGATAAATGATAGTATAATACCTCAAATAAAAGAATGGCAAAACAAACCTTTAGATTCAATATACCCTTTTGTTTTCATGGATGCTATTCACTACAAGGTTAGGGAAGATGGGCAAATTAAGAATAAGGCTGCTTATTTAGTCTCAGGTGTAAATATAGATGGATGTAAAGATGTACTCGGTATTTGGATTGGCGAAAATGAAACAGATAGAAGTACTAAACGACCTAAAAAATAGAGGTGTAGAAGAAGTACAAATATTTAGTGTAGATAGCCTAACACGACTAAAGGAAGCAATTCAAGCAACTTATCCTAATGCTAAATTCAAATATGCATAATATATCAACTTAGAAGCTCCTTCAAATACGTAAGTTACAAGGATTTAAGAGAATTCTCCAAAGACTTTAAAAGTGTATATAAGGCTGTTAATGAGGAAGCTACCCTAGATAACTTAACAAGAATAGAAGAAAAGTGGGGCAAAAAGTATCCTTATGCTTTTAAAAGTTGGGAAATGAATTGGGAGGTACTATCACCATTTTTCAAGTATCCAGGTGAGATTAGGACAGTAATGTATACCACACACATAATTGAAGGCTTTCATAGACAGTTAAGTAAGGTTACAAAGACGAAATCAGTATTCCCATCAGATCAAGCATTAGAAAAAAATATTGTATCTAGCAAGTCAGAATATCATAAAGAAATGGACTCAGAGATATAGAAGTTGGGACCTAATATTAAACCAGCTAATGATATTCTTTGAAAGTTGAATAGAAAAGTATCTATAAAAACTAAATAAAGAAAAGAGACTATAGCAAAATAGTGAAATCTTTAAAAGCTATAGTCTCCCCTACCTAAAGAAGTTTTAAGAGAATATAAAATTATCATTATGAATTATTTCCCAAAATTTAAATTTTAATGCATAAATTTAAAAATCAATGGAAAAATAAGATTAAATCAGGGATCACAAATTTCCAAAATATCAAATTTAATTCTTGTCAGTAAGGTACAATTCAATTCTAAAATCACAAAATTATTTACAGTCTCAATCTTTTAGCAAATTGGTCTGATAGAATAGCACTTTGAATTTAGCCACAAGCCCTTGGGTATTAAAGAAGCAGCTTATATCAAAAAATGTCCCATGTATATAATGTCATTCTATAAAGTTAAAAGAACTTTTAACTACATCCTAATTCATAACACATACCTTTAACAATATAAAAAGGAAAATTTTATGCATGGAGCTTTTTCTACAAATATAATTAATAGGGTTAATTTAAATTATTGAAAATTGACAATAAAAAGAAAAGTATTTTTTATAGTTGGAACTATATACAAAGTTGGAATATAATAGAATAAAGTATCAGTGCAAGAAATGTTCAAAATTTTTTATAATGCTCATTTTGTAAAGGGGATTCATATGGAAAAAAGTTTTAGCTGCTTAAGATGTAATGATGAGATGAAGTATATAAAAGAGTATCGCTTCGATTCTCAAGACAATAATAGGGGCTTTTTTGGTGCACTATTTGATATTGAAGAGCATTTGATATTTGATGTGTATGTTTGTCCTAGATGTAGACATACAGAGTTTTTCTTTACAGGCAAAAGAAAAGGATTTGATGAGTGGATTGATTATTAATTTGAAATTATAGAAGGTAAAGTATGGAAGAAAATAGATTTGAAGTTGTATATAAAAAAGGAATGTTATCAGGTTGTAAAATTATTGTAGATATTGAAACTGGTGTTAATTATTTATTCGCTTGGGATGGGAACTGCGGTGGTCTTACTGTATTAGTGGATAAGGATGGCAAGCCTATTGTTACACCAAATATAGATAGGTCTGATGATGATTTTAGATAATTAATCTTTATGTTCCTTAATGTTGAAGGAGGATACAAATGCTAACATATGAAAAAATCATAAGATACTGGAACAATGTCTTTAAAGAAGATATAAATATTAACTCTATAACAAAAAGTACTGGCAATGAGGATTTAGATAGGGCATTAGACTGGCTTTGTGAGGAGTCAAATACTATACTTGATTTTGGATGTGATAACGGACTTTTACTTTTTAAGTGTTTTTTTAAGGGGTACTAAAAACCATATTGAAATTGATATTTCAGTTGAAGGTATTAAAGTCGCTAAAAAAATCAGGAGCAATTACAGGAACAATTAAGAGAAGGTAATTTTGACTTTATTGTAGGTGGAGTTGAAGAACTTAAAAAAATTTTAAGTGATTTTGCAAAATGACGTAGTTTTATCAAATATTATTGATAACCTTATTCCTTCAGATGCTGTTAAAGCTTTAAAAGAAATAAAGCGAATATTAAAAGTTAATAGTAAAGTATTACTAAAACTGAATCCATTTCTTACTGACAATCAGATCAATGAATGGAATATAAAAGCTATAGAGGATAACCTATTAGATGATGGGCTTTTTCTGTAGAATCAGACAACAGAAGAATGGGAAAAACTATTAAGCCACTTTTTTAAGATTGTAGGCTATAAAGAGATATATTATCTCGAATATGATCAGTATAATAGGCTATTCTTAATCTACAATGATTACAAATAGTTTCTATCTATTAAAACCAATATTTACCAGTATCATGCAAGGGGGGAAAACTATGAGATATTTTAAGAAAATAGCTGGCTAAAGAATATACTTATCTCCAATAAATGTGGAAGATGCAGAGCAATATGCTCAATGGATGAATGATATTGATGTAACCATAAATCTATTAGCAGTTCCAAATATATATTCCTTGGAAAAGGAAAGGGAAGCACTTATTAAGTTAAGTAAAGAAGGATATAACTTTGCCATTGTAACCTTAAACAATAATGAGGTTATAGGCAACTGTAGTTTAGGCGGTGTAAATCCAATACATAGAACTGCAGAAGCAGGTATATTCATAAGAAATAAGAACTATTGGAACAAGGGCTATGGCACAGAAGCTATGAAACTATTACTTGATTATGATTTTAATGTATTAAATTTAAACAACATCATGTTAAGGGGATATTCCTTTAATAAAAGGGTAATAAAATCCTATAAGAAGTGTGGACTTAAGGAAATTGGCAGAAGAAGAGAAGCTGTCATAATTGGAAGTAAGAAATATGACCATATATATGGACATATTGGCAAGTGAGTTTCAGGGGAAAATACCTGAAAAAGTAGAAGAATAATAGTGGTAAGATAATATATGTGTGGAAGATTCATGCTTGATAGTGACATAGAGGATATATTGAAGCAGTATAGGATATTAAAAAGAGTGAAGTTGATGATTACAAGAAAGGGGACTTTTACCCATCACAAATTGCTCCAATAGTATTAAAAGAAGAAGTTAATAAACTAAAATTTGCAAAATGGGGCTTTCCCTTCTATGGTAATAAAAGACTAGTAATAAATGACAGAGCTGAATCTATAATGGATAAGCCAATGTTTAAAAATTCCTTTTACAGTGCAAGATGTATTACTCCTGTCAATTTATTTTATGAGTGGAAGGATGAAGGAAGTAGGAAAAAGGTTAAACATGGCATATATTTAAAGGATAAAAACATCATGTCTCTAGGAGGGATATTTAAATTAACTTCTGATGAAAAGGGAAACAGGGAACTATCCTTTGTAATAATAACCACTGAGGCTAATAGATATATGAAAGATATTCATTCCAGAATGCTTCTTATAATAGACGATGGAACATTAGATTACTGGCTTGATAAGGGTACTCCTATTAACATTATTGAGGAAATATTTAAATCTAATGGCAATCATGAACTTGAAACAAAAAGAGAAAATAATGACGAGCCTTTCCAGCAGTTAAAGCTATTCTAACAAGCTTTAATAGCTTTCCTGTACAAGAGTTAAGCAATAAAATTTCCATGATGGATATTAATAACAAACAAGGTGAGATAATACAAGGGAGAATATAGAAAAAATTAACAAAAACTCATTAGAAAATGCATTAAGTGGTAGTAATGAATATAATTTAGTAGAGATACTTAATTTTAATCGTAAGCTGGGGAGGGAAAGGAAATTGAAAAATCTGACTGATTTTGCCTTGCAAAGAAACTGGAAGCAGGCCATAGGTTTCTATATAGCTTACCTAATACTTGTTTTCTTTATAGGTGCTCTAGTTGGAGGTATAGTCGGGCTTGTGGATCCTTGTGGACCAGAGGAGACAGCATAGTTGGCAGGAAGTGTTGCGGGAACCACATACAGCATGGTATTATACTTTATTATTTATATTAAAAAGAAGCTAAACTCTTTTGTATTTATTATGTTAGGTGTAATTACAGGTGTAGCAAATGTTCTCTTTGCCAATATTGTTTCCTTTGAGGGAATCTACTCTGTGGGAAAATATGGATATAAATGTTCATTTCTCAAAATTATAAAATATCATATGATGAATTTGTGATTAAAAAATTATTATACATACAGAAGGGTGAAGGCTATGTATGAGTTGAATAATATTGCTGATACAGTTCAAAAATATGCAAAGATTACTTCAGAAATAGCTAAGGTAGATGTTGAAGTTGTAGATTCTAAACTAGTAAGAATTGCTGGTACAGGCATATTTAGTAGAGTGAATGTAGATGTGTCAGAGAACTCAAATGTTTATAAATATGCAATGAGGACCGGAGAAAGACAAGTTCTGCTGGAGCCTAGAGTAGATGAAAGGTGCAAGGACTGTATAAAGAAGGAAGAGTGCAAAGGGATATTTGAAATTTCAATGCCTATCAAGATAAAGGATGAAATTATAGGAGTAATAGGCATGGCTTGCACTACAGAGGACAGAAAAAAGGTTATATTGAACAACTTAGAGAGCTATTTGGATTTTCTAGAACAGATAGCCGACTTTATCGCTACAAAGGCGTATGAGGTAGAGGAGGCAAAGAGCAAGGCAGCTATTACAAACATGATGGAGCTAATAGTAAGGAGAATGGATGAGGGAGCTATTATCATAAACAATGAGGGTAATGTCTCCATCATTAACGCAAGTGCTAAAAAGCAGTTAGGTATTACGAGGATAATCAACAATGAACAGATTGAAATAGAGCCTACGGGAGATACAGTTAATAACAGCAAGGAGTATAAGGTGAGAATTGGAGAAAATGTAAGCACAGTAATAGGAGATATATTTGATGTACCTAAGAATGAATTCTACAAGCAGGTATTACTATTTAGAAATTTGGACAAGGTTCATTCAAGTATATATGCCATGACATCAACCGTCAATGCAGTAGATACAGACGATATAATAGGATGTAGTAAAAAGACTATAGAGCTTAAAGAAAAAATTAAAAAAGTGGCAAATTCAGTTTCAACAGTGCTGATAACTGGTGAAAGTGGGACTGGTAAGGAAGTTGTTGCTACAGCAATATGGAAGAATTCAGATAGGAGAAACAATAGGTTTGTAGCTATAAACTGTGCAGCTATACCTGAACCTTTACTAGAAAGTGAGTTGTTTGGATATGTAAAAGGTGCTTTTACAGGCGCAGATCCTAATGGAAAAATAGGAAAATTTGAACTAGCTAATAAGGGAGTTATATTTTTAGACGAAATTGGGGACATGCCCCTATATCTTCAATCGAAGCTTTTAAGGGTGATTCAGAATAAAAAGATTGTAAGAATAGGTTCAAATCAGCAAATACCATTGGATGTGAGAATTATAGCTGCAACAAATAAAGACTTAAGGCAAATGATAAATGAAAACAAGTTCCGTGAAGACCTATACTATAGATTAAACGTAATCCCCATAGAGATTGCTCCTTTGAGGGAAAGAAAAGAAGATATAAGAGATTTAATATACCATTTTATCGACTACTATAGAAAGCTCTTTGGCAAGAACTTTGTACGAATAGAAGAAGAGACTATGGAAAAGCTTATGAATTACCCATGGCCTGGTAATGTTAGGGAATTAGAAAATACAGTAGAATTCATAGTCAATATGATGGAAGACGGAATTGTAAACGACAATACCTTGCCTTCAAATATAAGAAACAATGATCTTATGGGATATGAAAATCAGCAAGGCATAAGGACTCTAAAGGAAATAGAACAGGAAGAAATAAGAAAGGCAATAGCCTATTATGGAGATACAACAGAAGGGAAAAAGCAGGCAGCTAGAGCTTTAGGCATAGGAATAGCAACTTTATATAGGAAATTATAAAGCTAAACATAAGTTGTTTAGCTTTCTTTTATGCATAAAATTTAAAAATAAAAAATTTTTCTAAAAAATATTTTTTTAGAAAAAAAAGAAAAAATAACAAATATCTGTGAAAATGTTATCAAAATGATAAAAAAAGAATTAATTTTCCCTCAAACATTGGAAAATACAGCCTTACCTAGCTTTATCATTATGATAAAAAATTATCAAAACGATAAAATAGTAAATTTTTGTGTAAAAAGTACGTAAAGTCCAAAAATCTTCTTTTATGTGAAACGTTGAAATTTCAAGGAAAATTAACAATCGTTGATAAAAAAGTTGTTTTAGATAAGCATTAAAAGTTGGCACGGTTTATGTAATATATTATTAGCGAAAATAAAGAATAAGGAAGGTTGTTGAAATGACTGTTAAATATCAGATAGTTAAAAACGATACTTCAAAAAGAGAGAAAGTATCATTAGACTTTTTGAGTGAAGATGTTGCAAAGCAAACTATTAAATACCACTCAAGTTTCGACCAATATAGCGAAACACCATTGGTGGAATTAAAGGAACTTGCAAAGTATTTAGGACTTAAAAATATATTTGTTAAAGATGAGTCCTATAGATTTGGTTTAAATGCATTTAAAGTATTAGGTGGAAGTTTTGCAATTGGCCAATATATTGCAAATAAATTAGGCAAGAGCCTTGATGAACTTCAGTATAGAACTTTAATATCAGATGAAATAAAAGAACAACTAGGCGAAATAACATTCATCACAGCAACAGATGGTAACCATGGTAGAGGAGTTGCTTGGACAGCTAATCAATTAAAACAAAAAGCAATTGTTTACATGCCTAAGGGAAGTGTTCAAGAAAGAGTGGAAAATATAAGAGCCCTTGGTGCAAAATGTGAAGTACTAGACAAGAACTATGATGATTGTGTAAGACAAGCTAATGAAGAAGCTGAAAAATATGGTTATGTAATGATTCAAGATACTTCATGGGATGGCTATGAAGATATACCAACTTGGATTATGCAAGGCTATATTACAATGGCATATGAAGCATATCTAAAGATGGAAGAACAAAATGTAAGACCTACACATATTTTCCTTCAAGCTGGAGTAGGATCACTTGCATCAGCGGTTACTGGTTTCTTTAGTTCAGTTTACAGTGACAACAAGCCAATTATTACAATAGTTGAACCTGACAAAGCTGCATGCTTATACAAGACAGCAAAGGCTGATGATGGCGAGCTTCATCCAGTAAAGGGAGATATGAATACTATAATGGCTGGTCTTGCTTGTGGTGAGCCAGTTACAATTGGATGGCCAGTTCTTAATGCGTATGCTGAAAACTTCCTATCAGTTCCAGATGAAGTAGCTGCACATGGTATGAGAGTATTAGGTAATCCATTAAAAGGTGATGAAAGAATTATATCAGGTGAAAGTGGAGCTGCAACAATGGGAGTTGTTTCACAAGTTATGTCATTAGAAGAACTAAAGGACATAAAAGAAGCATTAAAACTTGATGAAAATTCAGTTGTTCTTTGTTTCAGTACAGAAGGAGACACTGATTTTGAACATTATAGAGATGTAGTATGGAATGGATTGTATCAAAATAAATAAAAGATATAAATAGAAAAAATACAAAAAGAAGGAGAGTAGAAAAATGAACACAAACTTTAAAGAACTATTAGCAAAACTTGAAAAATTAGATTACAAAAACTTATACCATAATGACTTTTTATTAACTTGGGACAAAACACAAGATGAGTTACATGCAATCTTTACAGTTGCAGATGCTCTAAGACATTTAAGAGAAAACAACATAAGCCCAAAAATATTTGATTCAGGACTAGGAATTTCAATATTTAGAGATAACTCTACAAGAACCAGATTCTCATTTGCATCAGCTTGTAACCTACTAGGATTAGAAGTTCAAGATCTAGATGAAGCAAAATCACAAATTGCTCGCGGAGAAACTGTAAAGGAAACTGCAAACATGATTTCCTTCATGGCAGATGTTATTGGTATTCGTGATGACATGTACATTGGGAAGGGACATACTTATCAAAAAGCTGTTGCTGAATATGTAAATGAAGGATACCAAGACGGTGTTCTTGAACAAAGACCAACTATAGTAAACCTACAATGTGACATTGATCATCCAACACAAACAATGTCAGATATGCTTCATATAATTCATGAATTTGGTGGAGTTGAAAACCTTAAAGGAAAGAAAATTGCTATGACTTGGGCATATTCACCATCCTATGGTAAACCACTTTCAGTACCACAAGGAATTATTGGACTTATGACAAGATTTGGAATGGACGTAGTACTTGCGCATCCAGAAGGATATGAGGTAATGTCAGAAGTAGAAGAAGTAGCTAGAAAGAATGCAGAAAAATACGGTGGAAAATTCACTAAGATAAATTCAATGGAAGAAGCATTTAAGGATGCAGACATCGTATATCCAAAGAGCTGGGCCCCATTTGCAGCAATGGAAAAGAGAACTCAACTTTATGGAGAAGGCAAATTTGATGAAATTGATATATTAGAACAAGAATTATTAGCTCAAAATGCACAACACAAAGACTGGGCATGTACTGAAGAAATGATGAAGATTACTAAAGATGGAAAGGCTCTATACATGCACTGCTTACCAGCTGATATAACTAGATTAAGCTGTGAAGAAGGAGAAGTTGACGAATCAATATTTGATAGATATAGAATACCACTATACAAAGAAGCAAGCTACAAACCATACATTATAGCAGCTATGATATTCTTACAAAAAGTTAAGAATCCAGTGGAAACACTACAAAAATTATTAGACCGAAATAAAGCCAGATTAGTTAGATAATAAATATAAGGAGGGATTAAAATGGTTCTAGATTTTGCTAAGATCAAAGAAGCGGCTCAAGGATATGAAAAGGATATGACTAAATTCTTAAGGGATTTAGTTCGTATTCCTGGAGAAAGCTGCGGAGAAAAAGGTGTTGTTGAACGTATTGCAGAAGAAATGAGAGCAGTTGGATTTGACAAAGTTGAAATTGACCCAATGGGAAATGTTTTAGGATACATGGGAACAGGAGAAACTCTAATTGCATTTGATGCTCACATTGATACAGTAGGCATAGGAAATAGAGACATTTGGGAATTTGATCCATATGAAGGGTATGAAAATGAAACTGAAATTGGTGGACGTGGAACTAGTGACCAATTAGGTGGAATAGTCAGTTCTGTTTACGGAGCTAAAATAATGAAAGACCTAGGTCTTTTAAATGACAAATACCAGGTATTGGTAACTGGAACAATACAAGAAGAAGACTGCGATGGACTTTGCTGGGAATATATAATAAAAGAATGTAAAATCAGACCAGAATTCGTAGTTTCTACAGAGCCTACAGATGGTGGAATCTATAGAGGACAACGTGGACGTATGGAGATTCGTGTTGATGTAGAAGGAGTTTCATGCCATGGTTCAGCTCCAGAAAGAGGAGACAATGCTATTTATAAGATGGCTGAAATTGTACAAAATATTCGTGACCTTAACGAGAATGATGCTTCTGATGAAAATGAAATAAAAGGATTAGTTAAGATGTTAGATGAAAAATACAATCCACAATGGAAAGAAGCACGTTTCTTAGGACGTGGTACTATTACAGTATCAGAAATCTTCTTTACATCACCAAGCCGTTGTGCAGTAGCAGACTCCTGCTCAATTTCACTAGACCGTCGTATGACAGCAGGTGAAACTTGGGAAAGCTGCTTAGAAGAAATTCGTCAGCTTCCAGCTGTAAAGAAATACAATGCAAAAGTAAACATGTATGAATATGCGAGACCAAGCTATACAGGATTAGTATATCCAATTGAATGCTACTTCCCAACTTGGGTTATACCAGAAGATCATCCAGTAACAAAAGCAATGAAAGAAGCATATACAAACCTTTACGGAACAACACGTGTAGGAACAGAAGAAACTGAAGAAATGAGGAAGGCTCGTCCATTAATTGATAAATGGACATTTTCAACAAATGGAGTTTCAATTATGGGAAGAAATGGAATACCATGTATAGGATTTGGTCCTGGTGCTGAAGCACAAGCTCATGCTCCAAATGAAAAAACTTGGAAAGCAGACTTAGTAAGATGCGCTGCAGTTTACGCTGCTTTACCAACAGTTTATGTTGAAAATAAATAGTTTAAATGAAGTTATAATTAAAGAAAATATTAGTAAGGGACGGGGGACGATATTACCGTCCCTATAGGTTCTTAATTTTAGCTGAAAGGTGGATGGTGAGCAATGACAGAATTAATGAGGGTAATCCCATTTGAAAACATGATTGATATTTGCCTAAATGACTACTATACAAAGGGGAAAATAATGGAAATTGATGAAAAATATTTTTTTAGAGGGAATAATGAAAACCTTTCCATGAATTATAACGGTGAATACTTAAGATTTCCTATAGGACCAGCAGCTGGACCTCATACTCAACTTTGTCAGAATATTTTAACTGCGTACTTGACAGGATCTAGATTTTTTGAAGTTAAGACTGTTCAAGTAGTAGATGGAAGAGAAATGATGAAGATGATTCCAAGGCCATGTATTGATGCTAAAAATGCAGGATACAATGTTGAATGGTCTACAGAACTAACAGTAGAAGAAGCAAAAGAAGAATACATTAAAGCATCAATATTATTGCAAGTTTTTGCAATTGAATTAGGACTGTCTGATGTAAAAGATTTTGTAATAAACATAAGCGTAGGATATGACCTTAAGGGAATTACATCAAAGAAGATTTCAGATTTCATTGATGACTTAAAGGATGCTTCGAACACAGAAATATATAAAGAATGTATTGAAGTATTGAAGAAGAACATAAATAAATTTAAAAAGTTTAAACTAGAGGACATAGAAAAGATAACACCTCATATAACTAATACAGTTACACTGTCAACTATGCATGGTGCTAAACCTGAAGAAATATTTGATATAGCATCACACTTAATAGTTGATAAGAAGATGAACACCTATGTAAAATGTAATCCAACACTTTTAGGATATGACAATGTTAGAAAGATCTTAGATGAGCTAGGGTATAATGATATAGTACTAAAAAGAGAAGGCTTTGACAACGACCTACAATTTGACAATGCAGTTGAAATATTTACAAAATTGAAGAAACTAGGAAAAGAGAATGGTTTAAATGTTGGAGTTAAGCTTACAAATACTCTAGCTGTATATAATGCAAAAGGATATTTAACTGGAGAAAGTATGTACATGTCTGGAAAACCTCTGTATCCAATTGCTATTAACGTTTCTAAAACGTTTGCAGAGGCTTTTGATGGCGATATTAACATATCCTTCTCAGCAGGAATCGATAGAAACAATGTAATAAGTGTTCTTAAGGCAGGTATAGCACCTGTAACATTCTCTACAATCCTTCTAAAACCAAGAGGATATATTAATACAAATGGAATAATAGATCAACTTATTAATGAAGATATTGAATTTGGAAAGCTAAATGTAGATGCTATAAAAGAATTAGCTGAATATGCTAAAACAGATAGTAACTACAGGAATAAAGGCGAAGGCAAACTATTGGAGGATACACTACCAACATTTGATTGCTTTAAGAAGAACTGTGGAATCTGCGTAGATGTTTGTCCAAACAGAGCCAATATAAAGGTTGAAGATAAACATTTTGAAGCGCCATACCAAATACTTCACATAGAGGATAGATGTAATGAGTGTGGAAACTGCCATCTATTCTGTACAAGAGGCGGGTATCCATATTTTAAAAAGCCAACATTATATTCAACTGTTGAGGATTTTGAAAGCTCAAAGAATCCAGGCTTTGTTAAAATTGGGGAAAATAAATACAAAATAAGAGATGAAAAGAAAAATGTATATGAATATGAACCTGATTTTAACAAATCTGATGATGAGAAAGAAAAAATCCAAGTATTACTTGAAACAATAATAAAAGATTATTCTTATATTATTTATTAGTTGATAAGATAATTAAAAAAATTATATGAGTAAAGGAGAAGCAGCAATGAAAAGGAAAGTAGTAATCGCATTGGGTGGAAATGCTTTAGGAAATGACCCAGAATCACAAAAAGAAGCAGTAAAACATACATCTAAATCAATAGTTGATTTAATAGAAGCAGGGAATCAGGTTATTATATCCCATGGTAATGGACCACAGGTAGGTATGATTAACTTAGCCATGGATGCAGCAGCAAAGACAGATGCAGGGACTCCAGAAATGCCATTCCCTGAGTGTGGAGCCATGAGTCAAGGGTATATTGGCTTCCACCTACAGAATGCTATTCAAAACGAATTGAGAAGCAGAGGATTAAATATTCCTGTTGCAACAGTTGTAACGCAAGTTGTAGTAGATAAAAATGACCCAGCATTCCAAAATCCAACAAAGCCTGTAGGCGCATTCTATACCAAGGAAGAAGCAGATAAGATGATAGAAAAGGGCTTCGTATTTAAAGAAGACGCTGGAAGAGGATACAGAAGAGTAGTTCCATCACCAGAACCAAAGGATATAGTAGAAAAAGAATCTGTTAAAGCTCTTGTTGATGCTGAAAATGTTGTAATAGCTGCTGGTGGCGGTGGAATACCTGTTGTTGAAGAAGATGGAAATCTAGTTGGAGTACCAGCAGTAATAGATAAGGATTTTACTACAGCTAAATTAGCTGAGTTAGTAGATGCAGATAGTCTAATAATATTGACTGCAGTTGAGAAGGTAGCAATTAGATTTGGAAAACCAGATCAACAATGGCTAGATAAGCTTACAATCGAAGAAGTTCAAAAATATATAGATGATAAGGAGTTCGCTGAAGGTTCTATGCTGCCAAAGGTGAAAGCTGCCATGAGCTTTGTCACATCAAAACCAGGAAGAAAAGCGCTTATTACATCATTAGAAAAGGCAACTGATGGATTGGCAGGTAAGACTGGAACATGGATAATTTCTAAATAAAGGGGTAATGACTATGATTATAGGAAATGGTATGGTAATAACTAATGACTCAAATAATACCTTTATAGAAAATGGAGCAGTTTTTATTAGAGACAATATCATAGAGGATGTAGGCGGCTTTGAGGAACTCAAAAAAGCTTATCCTGAAGAGGAAGTAATAGATGTAAATGGTAAAGTAATAATGCCAGGAATGATATGTGCACATAGCCACATATATAGTGCTTATGCTAGGGGTATGTTTGTTGCAAAGCCCCAGCGAAACTTCTTTGAGATTCTGGAAAATCTATGGTGGAATCTGGACAGAAAGCTTACATTGGAAGATGTAAAGCTAAATGCATTGACAACTTATATTGAATCAATCCAAAATGGTGTGACTACACTAATAGACCACCATTCTGGACCTAATTCAGTAACAGGAAGTTTATTTGCCATAGCTGAAGCAGCTAAGGAATTAGGTATAAGGACCTCTCTCTGTTATGAAGTATCCGACAGAGATGGAAAAGAAATAACATTAAAAGAAATTAAAGAAAATATCAATTTTATAAAGGAGACTCAAAAAGATGACAATGGCGATATGATAAAAGGGCTATTTGGGCTTCATGCATCCTTTACACTTTCTAATGAAACATTGTACAAGGTAAGAGAAGCAATGGAAGGGGTTTATGATGGCTACCACATTCACGTTGCTGAAGGAATACAAGACCAATATGATTCATTGAAAAAATATGGGAAAAGAGTCGTAGAAAGACTTCATGACTTTGGCATATTAGGTGAACATACAATAGCTGTTCATGGAGTTCATATAAATCAAAGGGAAATTGAAATATTAAAGGAAACTGATACTAGCGTTGTACACAATCCTGAATCAAATATGAACAATGCAGTAGGAGCACCACCAGTGGTATC
The DNA here is from genome assembly GCF_900106765.1 of Tepidimicrobium xylanilyticum. Classification (NCBI taxonomy): domain Bacteria; kingdom Bacillati; phylum Bacillota; class Tissierellia; order Tissierellales; family Tepidimicrobiaceae; genus Tepidimicrobium; species Tepidimicrobium xylanilyticum. The sequence continues at coordinate 128,205 of NZ_FNNG01000002.1, read as the reverse complement.
AATGATTAAACAAGGATTAAGAGTAGGACTTGGAACAGATGCCTATACCAATGATATGTTTGAATCTATGAAGGTTGCTAATATACTACAAAGCCATCAACTGTGTGATCCAACAGTAGGCTTCAATGAAACTAAAATAATGCAATTTGATAACAATCCTAAAATTCTTAGGAAATATTTTAAAAGGGATTTAGGAGTCATAGCTAAGGGTGCCTATGCAGATATAATAACTGTTGATTATATACCATTGACACCAATGAATAAGGATAACTGGTTCGGCCATGCATTGTTTGGGATGACAGGAAGACTTGTTAATGACACAATTATCAATGGTAAGTTTGTTATGAAGGATAGAGAAATCTTACCAGTTGATGTAAAGGAAGTGCTGGCAAAGTCAAGGGAAAGAGCAAATAAGATATGGCCATTAATGTAATTGCATAATATTATTCTGTATATATGTGACAGAATAATAACAAACATGTATGAGGTATTATGCAGCCGTACACTTTATTGCTCAAAGCATACATGTAATAAACTGCTATCAGGAGGAACAATACTATGAAAAATGTTAAATCTGTTAATACATCAGTATTTAGTTTGGAAGGAAATCCAAGTATTAAAACTACAACTCCACTATCTCTTCAACACTTGTTGGCGATGATAGTTGGAAATGTGTTACCTGCATTAGTATTGTCAGGTGCATTGGGATTATCTACAGAACAACAGATACTTTTGGTACAAGCTAGTATGTTCATTGCAGCAATTGGAACACTTCTACAAACCTATCCCATATTAGGGGTTGGCTCAAGGCTACCAATGATTGTTGGTGTAAGCTTTGCTTATATACCTACTATTTTAGCAATTGGCAATGGATATGGAATTGGAGCAATATTTGGTTCTCAATTAGTAGGTGGTCTTGTAGCATATGTAGTTGGTATATTTATCAAAAAGATAAGAAAGTATTTTCCACCAATGGTGGCAGGAACTGTAGTATTTACTATAGGACTTTCTCTATATAAAGTTGCTGTAAACTACATGGCTGGAGGTTTTCAACCAACAGACCCTAGATATGGTGGATTAGTTTACTGGGGTATAGCATTACTAACCCTTGTAGTAGTACTAGTGTGTAATATGTTTGGTAAAGGCTATATAAAACTTGCTGCTATATTGATCGGTATAGTTGTTGGATATATAGCAAGCTTATTTGCTGGTATAGTTTCATTTGAATCTATAGCTTCAGCTTCATGGTTTAACTTGCCATCAATAATGCCTTTCAAATTAGAATTTCCATCAGCAGCAGTAATCAGTATGGTAATTATGTATGTAGTTAATGCAGTTCAAGCAGTTGGAGATTTGTCTGGAACTACAGTAGGAGGAATGGATAGGGAAGCTACAGACGAAGAGCTTTCAGGTGGAATTAAAGGAAATGGTATAACAAGTGTTATTGGTTCAATTATAGGCGGTTTGCCAACAGCTACATACAGTCAAAATGTTGGTATTGTTGCAATGACAAAAGTAGTAAGCTTGAAGGTATTTAGGCTAACAGCTGTTATGATATTGATAGCTGGTTTTATCCCTAAATTTGGTGCATTTATGACTTCTATTCCTCAATGTGTTATTGGAGGGGCAACAATATCCGTTTTTGCTCAAATTACTATGTCAGGCATGAAATTAATAGTACAAGATGAATTGTCAGTAAGAAACACAACAATTGTTGGACTTGGAGTAGCATTAGGTATGGGAATTACTCAAATTCCAGCACAAGGACTACAATATTTACCAGAATGGTTTACAATGGTATTTGCAAGTTCACCAGTAATACTTGCAACTTTAGTAGTGTTTGTTCTTAATATAGTATTACCAAAGAAAACACTTGTAGAAGAACAAGCAGAAAGAGAAGCTATGGAAAGTAAATAAAAATATTAACTTATCATATAGGGTATGATTCCCTATATGATAAGTTTTACCATTATAAGGAGTAAAATCATAAGTTTATAAGCAAGGTGATACTTTGAAAACAGTAATAAAAAATGGAACAATAATAAATACAGAAGGAAGCTTTATAGGAGATATTCTGATTGAGGATGGAAAGATAGAAAGTATTGGGATAAATATAGATATTGATAATTGTAGTGTAATAGATGCAAAAAATAAGCTTGTATTGCCAGGTGGTATAGATGTTCATACCCACATGGATTTAGATTTAGGAAAATACAGAGCAATTGATGACTTCTACACTGGAACAGTAGCAGCTGCCTTTGGAGGAACTACAACTATTGTAGACCATATTGCCTTTGGCCCTGAAGGCTGCAGCTTAAATTACATGATTGATAAATATTATGAGCTGGCAGAAGGCAAAGCTGTTATAGATTACAGTTTCCATGGAGTATTCCAGCATGTAAATGAAGAAGTGCTGAAAGAAATGGAAAAGCTAGTTGAGGAAGGTATATCAAGCTTTAAAATATATATGACCTATGACAATAGGTTAAATGACGAGGACATATTAAAAATACTTATTAAGGCTAAAGAATTAGGAGCGGTAATTGCAGTACATGCTGAAAATCATGGAGCAATTCAGCATTTAAGAGAATATTATGGTTCTTTGGGAAAATCAAAACCCATATATCATGCATTATCTAGACCTGATTCTACAGAAGCAGAAGCCATAAACAGGATGATTTACTTAAGTGAAATAGCTGGATGCCCACATCTCTACTTTGTCCACGTATCCACTAAAAAGGGATTAGATGAGATTATTTCAGCTAGAAGAAGAGGAGTTAAGAACATATACTGCGAAACATGTACACAGTATTTAACATTGACTGAAGAAAGGTATGAAGACGATGTTGATGGCCTTAAATACATTATGGCACCTCCCTTAAGAAAGCAGGAGGATATAGAAGCTTTATGGGAAGGAATTAAAAGTAGTCAGGTTGATGTAATTGCTACTGATCATTGTCCATTTTTTCTTGAGGAAAAGATGGATGGAAAAAGTGACTTTAGAACTGCTCCAGGTGGAGCTCCTGGAGTAGAGGAAAGGGTGGAAATAGTCCTTAGTGAAGGCCTCAAAAGGGGAATTTCCATAAGAACCTTAGTTGATAAGCTAATGACTAGGTCAGCACAGATTTATGGCCTGTATCCAAGAAAAGGAGCTGTGCAGGTAGATTCTGATGCAGATATAATTATTATTGCAAAGAAAGACAAGATTATAACTATTGAAAATAGGCACAGTTCAGCGGATTATACACCCTATGAGGGATTTAAAGTAGACTATGTGGTGGAAAAGGTAATTCAGAGAGGAAAAGTATTAGTAGATAATAACAAGTTCATTGCCAACAAAGGTGATGGAATGTTTTTAAAGAGAAGTAATTTATGTGATTTATAGAAATGGTTCAATAAATTTAAAAACTATAAGAAAAGAGGGGCTTCTATGTTTACAATAAAGGTAAATGGAAAAGAATATCAATGTGAACAAGACATGAAGCTAATGGACTTCCTTCGCGATGAACTGGGAATAACATCAGTAAAGAACGGATGTAAGGAAGGTGCCTGTGGTACCTGTACTGTTCTAATAGATGGCAAAGCAACCCGTGCTTGTATACAAAAGCTATCAAGGTTGGAGGGCAAAGAGATACAAACCATAGAAGGATTTACAGAGAGGGAAAAAGAAGTATATTCTTATGCCTTTGCTGCAGCTGGAGCTGTACAATGTGGATTCTGTATTCCAGGTATGGTTATAGCTGGAAAGGCTTTAATAAACCAACATCCAGATCCAACTAGACAAGATGTGAAAAATGCTATTCGTACAAATATTTGTCGCTGTACTGGATATGCAAAGATCGAAGAGGCTATCTTATTGGCAGCAAAGATGTTGAGAGAAAACCTAGAGGTACCAGAGCTTAAACAAACAGGTAAGGTTGGAGAAAGAGTCTGCCGTGTAGATGCAGTTCCAAAAGCTTTAGGACAAGCTAAATATGCAGATGACTATAAATTTGAAGGCATGCTTTATGGTAAAAATGTATTCAGCAAGTATGCCCGTGCAAAGGTTCTATCTATAGATACAAGTAAAGCTCTTGAAATGCCTGGAGTTGTAGCTGTATTTACAGCAAAAGATATTCCTGGAAATAGATATATAGGTCATTTGGCTAAGGATTGGCCAGGAATGATAGATGTAGGTGAAGAGACAAAATGCATTGGGGATACATTGGCTTTAGTTGTAGCAGAAACTAGAGACCAGGCAGAAGCAGCTGTTAAGGCTGTAGAAGTGGAATATGAAGTATTAGAACCAGTAACAAGTCCAGAAGAGGCTGCTAAACCAGGTGCTCCTCAGATCCACGGAGAAGGATTTATGCATTTTGGCAAATTTAGGGTTCCTGAAAACAACCTATTTGCTCATGAAAAGCTAAAAAGAGGAGATGCAGAAACTGCTCTTGAAAATTCTAAATACGTAGTAGAAGGCACTTTCTATGTTCCACCAACAGAGCACGCCTTTATGGAACCTGAAACGGCAGTGGCATTACCAGACGGGGATGGAGTAATGGTTATTACAGGAGGACAGGGTATATACGATGAATATAATGAGATTAGTGAATATTTAGGTATTCCACATGAGAAAGTAAGAATCAAGAGTGCAGTTGTTGGAGGCGGATTTGGTGGTAAGGAAGATATGAGCGTACAGCATCAGGCTGCTCTTTGTGCATATCTATTGAAAAGGCCTGTAAAAGTATACTTTAGCAGACAGGAAAGTATCAACTACCATCCAAAACGCCATGCTATGAAGATTTATGCGAAAATTGGCTGTGATGAAAATGGTATATTGCAAGGAATGAAGGCTAGACTAATATCTGATACAGGAGCATATGCTTCCTTAGGTGGTCCAGTGCTTCAAAGAGCATGTACCCATGCTGCAGGTCCATATAACTATCAGAATGTAGATATTGAAGGAAAAGCTTACTATACAAACAATCCACCTGCAGGAGCATTTCGCGGATTTGGTGTAACACAATCAGCCTTTGCCATAGAATGTCTTATAAATCAGCTTGCAGAAAAAGTTGGACTTTCAGGATGGGAATTTAGATACAGAAATGCCATAAGACCTGGTCAAGTTCTTCCAAATGGGCAGATAGCAGATGAAGGAACTGCTTTTGCTGAAACATTGGAAGCAGTAAAAGAGAAATTTGAGAAATATGAGAATGATCCTAATTATTATGTAGGAATTGCCTCTGCTATGAAAAATGCCGGAGTTGGGGTAGGGATTCCTGATACAGGACGTTGCAACTTAGTTATAATAGATGGAAAAGTCCATGCTAGATCTTCCGCTGGAGCAATTGGACAAGGTGTACAAACTGTAATATTACAAATGATTTGTGAGACTACAAGATTATCACCAGATAAGATTGTAATAGAACATCCTGATACTAAATATACTCCAAATGCTGGCACTACAACAGCTTCCCGTCAAACTGTATTTACAGGCGAAGCAGCTCGTCAAGCTGCAGCTGAGTTAAAAGCAGATTTAGATAGCGGAAAAACACTGGAGGATTTAGAAGGCAAGGTATATGTTGGAGAATTTGATTTCCCAACGGACCCAATAGGTTCCGATAAGCCAAATCCAGTAAGCCACATTGCATATGGATATGCGGTACAGCTTGTTGTCATAGACAAGGAAGGAAAGCTTGTAAAAGTAGTGTCTGCACACGATGTTGGAAGGGTAATCAATCCACTTTCAATAGAAGGTCAGATAGAAGGTGGAGTTGCTATGGGGCTTGGATATGCTTTAACAGAAGACTTCCCTTTAAAAGATGGGGTACCTCAAGTAAAACTTGGCACATTAGGTCTTTTCAAAGCACCACAAATGCCACCTGTTGAAATTCATCTGATTGAAAAGAATGATCCTAATGGTGTGGCATATGGAGCTAAAGGTATTGGTGAAATTGTAGCTATTCCAGGAGCACCAGCTGTACAAAATGCTTACTATAAGAAGGATGGCGAATTCAGGTATAAATTGCCACTAGAAAACACCTATTATCGCAAGCCAAAGATTAAAAAATAGAAAATGAGAATTTAAAGGGAATGATAAGGAAATGCTTAGGATAAGTGCTATTGTGATGGCTTCTGGCATGAGTAAGCGAATGATGTCAGATAAGCTTCACTTAAAGATTAATGATAAATATATATATGAATATATTTTGGAAACCATTAAAGAATGCGATTTTTACGAAACCATAGTAGTTGCAAAGAATGAAGATATTTTAAGAAAGGCTGAAAGGCTAGGATATAAAGGAATAAAGAATCCTAGATACTATTTAGGTCAAAGCGAATCTATAAAGGCAGCATTGAGAAGTTCAAAGGAAGCAGATGGTTTTATGTTTTTTGTCGCTGATCAGCCTTTTATCAAGCTGACTACTATTCAAAAATTATGTAGTGAATTTGAGTATAATCCATCTAAGATCGTACTACCCTATTACAACGGCACAAGGGGAAATCCTGTAATATTTCCTTTTCATTTAAAAGAGGATCTTTTAAATCTAAAAGAGGACCAAGGGGGTAAAATTGTCATACACAATAATCAAGATCTTGTAATTGGGGTAGATATTCAAACAGAGTATGAGAATTTGGATATAGATACTATAGATGATTATGAAAAGGCTAAGAAACTTGGTATAAATTTATGATAAGCTGAATAAGCTCAAGTATCAAAGGGTTTGTACCCTTTGATACTTTAATCTACGTTATATTTTAAGAAATATAACGAAAGTAAGGAGGGTTATTATGAAAAAGAGATTACTAGTAACATTACTTGTATTTATTATGGCATTTACAGCAGTTGCTTGTACAATAGCCAATGTTGGAAATGAAGTAGAAAAAGTTGATGAAAACCTATTAGAAGAAAGTCCTGATGAAAATAGAGATGAAGAGATAATTTCAGTTGTTGATCATTTGGGAAGAACTGTAACCATTGAAAAAGAAGCTGAGAGAATTGTAAGTGGTTATTACATACCTACATCAGCATTAATTGCATTAGGTTTACAGGACAGGGTAGTAGGCATTGAAGCTAAGGCTGATGAAAGACCCATATACTCTCTAGCAGCACCAGAGCTGTTAGATTTGCCAAATGTAGGAACTGCTAAAGAATTTGATCTTGAAGGATGTATTTCATTAGAACCAGACCTTGTAATTTTACCTATTAGATTAAAAGACCAGATAGAGACCTTAGAAAGCATGGGAATTACAGTAATAGGAGTAAATCCTGAAAATCAGGAGCTTTTATCTGAGATGATTGCAATGATTGGTAAGCTTACAGGTGTTGAGGACTATGAAAAGCTTTTAGATTACTATAAGGAAAAGGACAACCTACTTAAATCTATCCATGCAGATATTGAGAACAAGCCAACAGTTTATCTGGCTGGAAATGGCGGTTTCCTATCAACTGCAACAAAGAATATGTATCAAAACGATTTAATAGAAATTGCTGGTGGAATAAACGTAGCTGGTAATATTGAGGATAGCTATTGGGTTGACATTTCATATGAACAGCTTGTAGAATACAATCCAGAATACATTATAATAGCACCTGAAGCGAAGTACACCAAGGAAGATGTGCTAAATGATAGCAATCTAAAGGGAATTACAGCAATAGAAAAAGGCAATGTGTTTTCTATGCCGAATGAGTTTGAGGCTTGGGGTTCATTAGTTCCCACAAGCATATTAGGTAAAATGTGGCTAGCAAGTATTCTTTACGGAGATGAATATCCATACGATGAGTTTGTTATGGAAAAATACCATATTTAACTCTTCGTCTGCGTAGAACCTTTCTATTAATGTTTTATATTGGCCTGAACCTGCTATATTGTTCCATCCATTTGCACTTCGGTCTGAAACCATGGTGTCAAATTTAACAAGTTGAATATGATATCCTACAATATCAGTTAATGTTTTTAGCTGGAAGTAGGTTTTTTCTATATATTTTGGCAATAGACTTGTCTAACCTACCTATATACAATCTCCGACATTTGCACGTAATAACAAGGGGTTCTACCTTAATTTCTCCACGTTCAACTTTTTTAGTATATCTTTTGAAGCTTTCATGCTCTTTAATTTCTTCCTTTAATACGAAGAAGCGCCCCTGTGGGCCATGCCAACCATAATCATTATATACCAGTTTTGCCTGTACTAGGGTTATTTCAAATATTTTTAAGTTTTTTCGGGAATCATAGGGGCAGGTTTGGCTATATAAATCCCCAGGTGCTCTAGTAACAAAGTTTGCCTTTTCTAAAGGTGTTGGTTCTATTTTGTTTTTTCTATCTCGAGTGAGAATACCTAAAGGAGGTTGCAATGGTCTTTCTCCAAATTTACCATTGATGAAATATGTATATCCTGAGTGCATTTCATCCTTTTCTGGTGGTGGCAATTTGTCCTTTAATGGCATTAGTCTTTCAATTGGAGTACCATCAGGCATTTTCCCACTTCCATCTTCTAATTTGTCATATATCCTCCATAAGCCCACATACCTTCATGAAAATGGGGGTATAGGTGGCAGTACCATATTGCATCTCCAATCATGTGATTATAGCTACCCGCACCATGAAAAATGTCTATGGTATAGCATTCCTGTGGACTTATGGAAATAAAGTCTATAATAGTAGACTTCGGGTCATCAGGCTCTAATCTCCACTGATGGTTGTAAAGATGGAAAACGTGAGTTTCCTTTATGCCAGCGTTTATGAGTCTTATCTTTGCAGAATCTCCTGCATAAGGCCTTAATAGCTCGATTGCAGAGTCTCCATATAGCCACGAACTCATGAAAATATCTTCACCAGATACTATATGCTCATCCCCATCCGTAGGATAGTCAAGTGACTTTCGATTTCACATAGGTTCTGAGCGATAGCTTACTCCTATAGCCGATGATGGTAAATTAGTATTGGGATTTATAGGTGTTTCGCCATTTTTATCTTTTATTTCCATCTTATCATGGAAGAAGACTATATATTCCATGAAGGTTGGTTTAGTGGGGTGGTAGATATCTGCAAACAATCCGCTTTCTAGAGGCTCTCCAGTGACTGGGTCAAACCATGTTGATTCTGCTTCTTCAACAATAATAGCAGCAAATAGACCATGGACATTTGTACCTAATTCATTGCTTCTTGTATCTGCATGTCGCTGAAAAAGTAAATTCCCTCCTTTTCGGAATAATAAGTGTAGTGTGCACATTGTCTGTAGTAATATCTCTATTGTATCCAACATTTGTTCCATCAGAAGTCTGAACATCGTATTTTAACCCTTACACGTGAAGGGATACTCTCCTATTAAGTTTATTGTATAGATTTATACATATCTCATCACTTACATTTCCTCTTATAACCAGAGGTTGAACCTCTTTATAGTGCTGAGGTGGTGACATTTCAAGGTACTTTTAGCCATTTTTGAATTCTACTTGAGTCTTTTCTCAATACAAATATAAGGCCATTTGGATCATGATATCCATATTTGTTATATACAATTGGAATGGATATGGCTTCTATATCGAAAGTTCTAACAGTACGAGGACCTAGATAATTTTTTAACTTTTTCATATTCACTCTTCCTTTTATTTTACTGGACAAACTTATTGATTAAGTACTATATTTGTTATAGATTTGGAAAGGGTATTGGATTATAAATTAAAAGACTATGTACCTGAAAATTCTATGGTGAAATACTAATGTTTAATAAAAAAATAATTGTCCTAGGCACAGTTTATTTTGTTACGCAGTGATGTATTATCTATAAAATATGTGTTTTTCCTTGAAATATAACTAATAGAGTGTAAAATATAATTGGGTATGAAAAGTATGTATATATTGCTATTACTTTGAGTAAGACTTAATTTACCAGATAAAGTTTAAATATATAGAAATATATTATGAAAGGGGTGTCTTATATGAAAAAAATAGGATTTATAGGATGTGGCAATATGGGGGAAGCTATGCTTTCAGGTGCTTTAAATTATGGATTCGTAAAAAAGGAAGATGTTATTGTATATACAAAGAGCATTGAAAATCTTGAAAGATTGAACAAAAAATATAATGTTGTTATGGCTAAGGATAGCAAAGATGTAGCTGAAAATGCTAGAATAAATGTTCTTGCAGTTAAACCTGATATTTATAGTGAAGTTATAGAAGAAATTAAAGATAAAATTTCTAAAGACTCTATAGTTATTGCTATTGCACCAAATTTTTCCATAAATGTGATCAAGTCTATGTTTGATAAAGATGTAAAGGTAGCAAGGGCAATGCCAAATACTCCTGCTATGATTGGATGTGGCATTACAGGAATATGCTTTTCAGATAATATGACTATAGAAGAAAGAAAGGAAATCCTGAAGTTTTTTACAAGTTTTGGCGAAGTTATAGAAGTTAAAGAAGACTTAATGAAGGCAGTAGGTTCTGTAAGTGGTTCATCTCCAGCCTTTATATATATGCTAATTGAAGCCATGTCAGATGGAGCAGTTCTTTTAGGAATACCAAGAAAAGATGCCTATAGATTTGCTGCAAAGGCTGTTGAAGGAGCTGCAAAAATGGTGCTAGAAACTGGGAAACATCCGGGAGAACTTAAGGATGCAGTTTGTTCACCAGGAGGAACAAGTATTGAAGGTATTATTAAGCTGGAAGAAAAAGGTTTTAGGAGTGGTATCATAGAGGCTATGCTAAAATCAGCAGAGAAGTTTTATAGTATGGAGGAAAAGGAAGAGAAAAAGTATATGAAAATTGAGTAATATAGCATTATAGTATAGATAAGTTAGAATACTTTTAATTAAATATTGGATGTCAAAATGATTCATATAGCTATATGATGAGAAGGTTACTGCTGAGCTTATAGAAAGGTATGTGAAAAGTTGGGCAAACAAAAGAGGAGTAAAGGCTGCAACAAAAGCTTTCTATAGTGTTGAAAGCTTTGATTTTACCTAGAGCATGGACAAAAGCTTTAATATAGTTTTACTGGATATTCAAATGCCAGGACTAAATGAGGTTGAATTAGTTAAAAGAATAAGAAATAAAAGACCAATTGATAAGTATTATATTTATAACTGCCATTGTTGATTATATACAGAAAGGATATGATGTAGAAGCAATAAACTACCTTATTAAGCCAATAGAAGAGAAGAAACTATGGTAGTGTTTAGATAAAGCAGCTAGTAAGATAGAGAAAGAGGATAAATCAATTCTCATAGATGTAGATGGTCATATTATCAGGATTATTCATGATGATATAACATTTATAGAGGTAAGCTCTCATTTCATAAATATACATATTGCTGATGAATACATGATTCAAAAGAATATAGGTGACGTAGAGAAAGAATTGGATGAAAGCAGGTTTATTAGATGTCATAGATCCTATATTGTTGGATTGAAGCACATAAATAAAATAGGTAAAAAGGGTGGATAGTATTGTTGGGAAATATAATGGCTTTGTAAAGAGACAGTCAGAGGAAGGAGTATTTGCCACGGTAATAATGTTGCCAATATAAAGTACCATTGGTGTTATATTTACGACCGTTGGTGCTTTTTTTATACATAAACATATGACTATTGTTATCATATACTTAAGGTGATAGATATGAAGGAGAAAAGGAAGAAAACAAAACCCAAACATTTTACATGGAACAATACTGTTTATTTAATAAAAAATCTTTGGACATGGGATAAGATACTGTTCTTAATATGTGGAGTACAGATTGTGGTAACAGTAGTTATTCCATTACTAGAGATATACTTACCGAAGATATTGCTAGATTCCATGCCAAGTAATGTAAATTTCCTTCAGCTATTAAAAAACATAGGATACCTATTAATATCCTGGTACAGATAAGTATGCTCAAGAATGTTTCTATGAAATTGAAAATAGGTAAATGTTTAGCAATAGTAGGTATGAATGGTTCAGGTAAGACTACATTTATAAAGCTATTATGCAGGCTATATGACCCAAATGAAGGTGAAATACTTCTAAATGGAATAGATATTAAAAAATATAATTATGAAGAATATAAGGGGCTATTTTCAGTAGTATTTCAGGACTTCAAACTATTTTCCTTCTCTTTGGGAAGAATGTTGCTACTTCAGTAGACTTCTATGAAAGTTATGTGATGGTTACTATAGAAAAAGTTGGATTAAGATAAAGAATAGATAAGATGTCTAAAGGTTTGCATACACCTTTGTATAAGGACTTTGATGAAGATGGAGTGGAAATTTCAGGGGGAGGCTCAAAAGATAGCTTTTGCTAGAGCCTTATACCGTGATGCACCTAGAATAATATTAGATGAACCAACAGAAGCTTTGGATCCTATTTCTGAATTTGAAGTATACTCAAAATTCAATGAAATTGTAGGCAATAAAATTGTCCTTTATATATCTCATAGGCTTTCATCCTATAGATTTTGTGATATAATTGCAGAAGTGACTGAGGGAGGAGAAAAATATAACGATTTTACAGCTGGGCAGGTAAAAACTATTGTTGTTCCAGTCGCATATGTGGCTAATGTTGAAAATATAGATACAAGTTCAGGAGGTTCTGATATTGAGGTGACGAAAGTTACCGTGAACGAATTCGCCTAGCTCCAGAGAGTTTTTCTGTGGCTGGACCAGAAGGAGCATATATTTATTGGGCTCAGACTGCATATGTAAATATAACCCGATATATCAGTTACATCATCTGCTCCATGAGTAGTTGATATAGTAGTATTGATGAAAGGTAGAAAAATACCTACGCAGGATATACTTGATAAAGTGGAAGCTATTGTGAGCGCAAAGAATCGCAGGCCCTTAACAGACAATGTTCAGGTGTCAGCTCCAGCGGAAGTAAGTTACAATATTAATTTGAATTATTATATTAGTGTTGATAGACAAGCTGAGGAACTGATACTTAAGAGTACTATAGAAGCTATAATGCATGGCAATCAGAAAAACTCGGCCGAGATATTAACCCAGATTATCTAAGGCAACTAATACTTAATGCAGGGGCTTATCGAATTGATATTACTAAGCTAGCGTTTACTACTGTAGAATTCAATCAAGTAGCCAAAATGGTGACTGTGAATATAGCATATGGAGGATTGATATAGATGATAACACTTAAAGATGTTGACCTTCTTAGTTTGTAAACATCATATATGAAACAGGATCCTACTACACAGGCCTTATGTGCTGCACTTAATCCACATTTTTATCAACTGGCTGACGAAGTGAAAGTTTGTATGATGCTATTGCAGGTGAATGAACTTGACAATTCAGCATTGGATGAGTTGGCATGGCAATTACATGTAGATTGGTATGATGCACATGCTGATATTGAAGTAAAAAGGCAGTTGATCAAAAATGCAATAAAGGTATACCGATACAGAGGAACACCATATGCAATAGAGCAAGTTATAGAAGATTATTTTGATGATGGAGAAGTTGAAGAATGGTTTGAATATGGCGGAGACCCATATTATTTCCGCGTGATAACAAGTAATACTGCAGTAATTGGAGAATTAGCTGATTAATTTGCAATGGCAATTGAAAAGGTAAAAAATGTTTGTTCTAGACTAGAGCAGGTTATTGTTGCAATGTCTGCAGAATTGCCAATATATTTTGGAACTGTACTGCATGTTGGAGACATATATACAGTAGAACAGGTGGTGTAGATTATGAGTTTTGGAGTAATACAAATTACTAATAAAGGACATGCTTTTCAAGCGAAAGCTTTGACAGGAGTGCAGCTTAATCTTACAAGAATTGGAGTTGGATAATTAAGTGGGCAGACCATTGCAGAACTTAATAGCTTAATAAATTAAGTACAATCTATAACTTTAAGTATATTAAAGATACTTCCTGGAGGAAAAACTAAAATCGGGGAAGTGCTATCGAATCAAAAACTTACAAACGGATTTTACTGGAGGAATTAGGAGTATTTACTGATGATTCAGACCTTGGCGAAATTTTATATTGTTGCGGTAATGCTGGAGCATTAGCAGAATATATTCCTTGACCAAGTTTTTCTGAAATACTGGAAAGACAAGTTAATGTTATAACAATTGTGGGAGATGCACCAAATGTGTCAGCTACAATTGATCAGTCTTTGATATTTGCTACTCGCGAGGCTATAAACGATGCTGTAAAAGCATTTGCAGGAGAAGGAAATACCAAAACAGTTAAAGAGTTAGATGATACTGTTAAGACACACTTGGCAAAAAAGGCGACACAAGAACAAGATGGTTATATGACAAAAGAGGATAAAACTAAATCAGATGGAATAGAAGAAGGTGCAAGGAAACTCGAAAATGTAGAGAATATAAAGCAAATTCCTATAAGTGGGGGTGTTTTTACTGTACTTTCAAAGGCTTATCCTAATACATTACATAATATAGCACAGTTAAGAAATGCTATTATATCTCCTAATGATACAAATGTAAATTGGAGAAATTTGGTTTAGGCATAAATAGTGATATAAAATGGCTAAAACAAGTATAGTAGCTAGTGACACATATAAAGTGTATACAAGACGTGAACTAGCTGACAGTCCAAAAGTTGGATATAGTGGAAACTATGTTTATGCTTATGTATATATTTTCGATAAAGATGAAGGATATACATGGAGTTGGCAAACAGATTGGGTAACGCAGAAAGCTAATGCGACTTATAGGGCAGAACTTGTATTGGAAAGTGAATCTGGTTCATATATAACGTATAAATTAATTTTGTATGAAACTGTTCTTGAACCACCTTCAACGCCTTCAAGTATTACAATACCAACAGAAATAAGAGTTAGAGATGCAATAACAATTTCGTGGAGTAGCAGTTATGGTGCCACAAGGTATTATTTAGAAAGACAAGTTAATGGAGAAAGTTGGATACAAATATATAGTGGAACTGCTAGAAGCTATACTGATACAGTTTTGGAAGGCTGGAATACTGTAGCATATAGAGTTAGAGCATACAATTCAGATGGATATAGCAGCTATAGAACTTTTTCTACTATTACTATAATACATTTTCCATAACTTAAAGTAAAAATAAATGGAGAATAAAAACTATTGACAAAGGTTGGGTCAAAGTAAATGGAGAACTGAAGGAGGTGTACTAATATGCAAGTAGTAGAATATAAGGTTGAAGGAAATATATTGATAGTAGCTTTTAAAGTAGACAATTTTGCAGTATACACTTCAATTAGCTTATGATAAAACTAGGGAAGAGTTATTACAGAAATCCTATGAAAAATGTAAGCAATTTATAGATTATGAGGGAACACTAAAAGAACATAGTTTTTAACAGATGAAGAAGGAGAAGAATTTATTTCTGAACCACCTAAGCCTAAATATTTAGAAATAAATAAAATATGTTGGAACGAGAAGACTAGGGCATTGATATTCAGTAACTAAAGGTAAATTTTCAAAGTTTATAGTAGTTTTAGTAAGACTATTAAATATTGCATTTACATTGGGAGTATTTTATTTATTTCTGAAAACAGGAGGTAATGAACCCACAACGCTAATTGCTAGCTGGTTTAGCTTTACAACTATAGAATTATGGAGTTAATCAAAAATTAAAAGAGTAAAGGAGGAAAATAAAGATGAACATTGATATAATCGTAAAGGTATCATACCAATTCTAGGGGCTATTGTAACATATTTGATAGTTCCTTTTATTAGGCAGAAAACCACTAAGGAGCAGAGAGAAAATATTTATTTCTGGGCAAAAGTAGCAGTAGTAGTAGCTGAACAGATTTATAAAGAAAAAGGACAAGGTAAGTTGAAAAAGGAATATGTTGTAGATTTTCTAGTTAATAAAGGAATTAATATAACTATTCGAGAATTGGATATACTCATAGAGTCAGCAGTAAAAGGATTGAATATTATACAATATGAAGTAGACCATAATTAAGTTCCTAGTCTTTTTTCATTTTCTGGAGAAAATTTATATATGATTAAGAAAGGAGGTTAGAGGATGAAAGAAAAATAGAGCTAGATGAGGTAATAAGCCTAGCAATATCAATAGTACAGGTACTTACAGCAATAACTACACTACAAATTGCTAGGCAAAATAAAAAGAACTCATTTAGTTCTAATAAAAAAAGTAAGGTTATAAGGGAGCAGCACATCCTCTATAAAGACCTATCCATATATATTATAACCTAAATTTAAAAAATGATAAAGGAGGACAGGCTATGGTAAAATACATTTCCTTAATTATTAGTATAGCAGCCCTAATAATAGCTTTAAAAGCCTATAGTGAAGTGAAAAATGGGAGGTAGTTTTTGGTGGCTAAATTCAAAAATCCACGTTTACAAGCACAAATAACTCCAGAATTGAAAAATATTACAGGTAAAATGTTAGAGCATTTGCAAATGAACCAAGCACAATTTTTTGAAAGATATTTACCAACTTTATTCTTTGCTATTGATAAAGAGAAATATTTAAGCTTGGTTGAAGAAGTATATGGTAATAAGAAATTAGAGGAGATGATTGCTGAAAGAGACCAAGATTGAGTTTAAAGGTGGCAAAATATATTTTGCTACCTATTTGCCACCATTAAAAAAGATTTATAAAAATATAGAAAGATATTGTTCCAAACGATGACAGAATTCGGCTTATAGATTTACTCATAAACTTTTTTACGAAAACCTTGCATTTTACAAGATTTTCGTACTTTTTGGGGAATTAAAAAAAATGAAAACGATATGACTTGAATTTATTATTATGTTTGGGTATACTTATTACTGGGTATACTAAAATTAGATTATATTGTCTAATAAAATCGAATACGATGGCAGAGTAGGTAGTTCGCGTTAAGTGTTAGAGGATGGAACGTTGCC
The DNA here is from genome assembly GCF_900106765.1 of Tepidimicrobium xylanilyticum. Classification (NCBI taxonomy): domain Bacteria; kingdom Bacillati; phylum Bacillota; class Tissierellia; order Tissierellales; family Tepidimicrobiaceae; genus Tepidimicrobium; species Tepidimicrobium xylanilyticum. The sequence goes on along the minus strand of NZ_FNNG01000002.1, from coordinate 111,372 downwards.
TCTAAACGAAGAGCTTCTTTTAGCTTGCGTTGAACTATCGCGTTCGCTGTCACATCTTATAAGTCTCTTTCTAGATGTGGCAGTACTGCCATATCTTAATAGGAAGGAGGCTTTTTTAATGAGGAGATTAAACACTAGAAATATTGCTTATTACGCACTTTTAATTGGCTTAAATGTTGTATTAACTAGAGTTGGCAGTATTAGAATAGGTGGTGGAGGGCTTGAAATCATTAGAATCGGCTTTGGGGGTTTTCCGATTATATTTGCAGGAATAGTTTTTGGCCCTGTAGCCGGAGCAATTGTTGGAGCAATTGGGGATATAATAGGTATGATAATCAGTCCAATAGGTCCATATATGCCACATTTTACTTTAAATGCTGCTTTAACAGGAGTAATACCTGGTCTTATCATGATGCGGTGTAAGGATAAAGATTGCAAAACCTCTTTTATCAATCTTTTCGTAGCAATTGCAGTGGGACAAGTTATTACTTCCATAGTATTGTGGGCATATTTCATGAGAACTTTATTTAGTATACCCTTGGCAACTATTCTGCCTGGAAGAATAATAAGCCAATTGGTGAATATACCTATATACTCTTATATGATGAAAGTGATATTGAGTAGACTTCCTTTAGCATTAGATACTAAGTAAAATAGCCATTACCTTTAGGTAATGGCTATTTTAAATGGTTATTACATTAATTTTGATTCAGAATAAGCTAAGATGGCCCTTTTCATTTGCTCGTAATGCCTGATACCTACAATCTTATGTTTATCATTGATAATGAAAGTAGGGGTACCCTCTATTTTGAATTGATCTATTAATTTCTTTGCCTTTTCTATTTTTTCATCAAATACACCACTATCGATTAGTTTATTCATCTCTTTCACGTCCAATCCAATTTCTTTTGCAATAGTATTTAATATTTTTTCATCTCCTATATTCAATTGTTCTGTAAAATAGGCTTTAAATATCTTTTTGGAAAATTCATCATATATTCCAACGGTTTTAGCAAATTCTCCAGCCAAGAGGGCTTTATGGGTATTATAGTCTTTATATTCAATCCCATATTCTTTACCAAATTTAGTCAACACTTCATGCATCTTTTCAGCATAGCCTTTTGGATATTTACTTTCAATCGTTTTACCTTCTTCAGGTATATCTGGATGTATTTCATAGGGGATCCATTCAATATCAAATTTTATCCCATCTTTTCTTAGATTTTCAAAGAAGCACATGGCAATATAACAGAAGGGACAGGAATAATCTGAAAATACTTTTATTTTCATATGCTACCCCCCAACCATAATAGTTTGATAAATATATACCCTTTTTAGCAATATAATATTGTAATATGGCTTAAAATATGACGAAAAAAGCTTAATAGCTTTAAACTAGGAATAAGCATCAAGTAATCGTAAAATTTGAAAAAATTGCTATATTTTGAAAAGAATATTGATATAAGGTTGATGATATATTATAATTTTTAACAAGTAATATAACATGCTTTTAAAGAATTAGACTTCTCGTATCTGAATATGTAATGTCCATTATTTACTTGTTAAAAACTGTAGTAATGATAATATCTTAGCTACAGTTTAAAATAATATCTTTTGAAAAGGAGGTGTAGCTTATAATTATTATAATGAATTAGGGGGAGGTATAATATGTCTAAGTTTAAAGTCATATTGACAGCATTATTGCTTATTTTAATATTTACCCTGCCAGTCTTTGCAGAAGAAAACTCTGAACATTTCGGTTGGATATCTATTTTACCACCTGCTTTAGCCATTATTCTAGCTTTTGTAACTAAACAGGTATTAATCTCACTATTTTTAGGAACATTTGTAGGAGCTACAATGCTAAATGGATGGAATCCTTTTCATGGCTTTTTAAGGACCCTAGACAATTATTTAGTAGGCTCTTTGGCCGATTCTTGGAATGCTGCTATTATAATATTTTTATTGGCTATTGGTGGTATGATTGGTGTAATCAACAAAATGGGAGGAACCAGAGCAGTAGCAGAAGCCTTGGGTAAGAAGATCAATAGCCCTAAATCTGCACAGATTTATACTTATATATTAGGAGTTTTTGTATTCTTTGATGATTATGCTAACACTTTAATAGTTGGACCTACCATGAGGCCTATTACCGATAAGAATAGGATTTCTAAGGAAAAGTTTTCATATATAATAGATTCAGCAGCTGCACCAGTGGTTGGTCTTGCATTAATTTCAACTTGGGTTGGTTATATGATAGGAGTTATTAGGAATGTATACCAAAGTTTAGGTATTGATGCCAATTATTATGGGGTTTTTATAAAGACTATACCTTATAGCTATTATTGTATATATGCCTTAATATTTCTTCTAATTCTAATCCTTTTGGAAAAAGATTTTGGTCCTATGTATGAAGCAGAAAAACGAGCAAGGACTACAGGAAAGTTAATAGCCGATGGAGCCAAACCTATGGCTGGTGACGAGATTGCCAGGATGGAAGTAAGAGAGGATATTGAGCTGAAACCATCAAATGCTATAATCCCCATAATCACATTAATTATAATTTCCTTTATTGGATTATGGTATAATGGTTATACTCTATTGGAAGAGAAAGTTAATCCCTTTACCATAGAGGGGATAAGGACTTGTTTTGGAGAAGCCGATTCCAGTATAGTTCTTCTTTGGGCTTCAATGATATCAGGCATTGTAGCTATAATAATGGGAGTATCCCAAAAAATATTTACAGTTGAAGAAGCTTTTGACGCTTGGGTGGATGGGGCTAAATCCATGGTAATTGCTTCTATGATTTTGGTACTAGCTTGGTCTTTAGGAAGTGTAACAGGAGATGTGGGAACTGCTGAATTCTTGGTAGGGATAATACCTGAAAATTTCCCATATGCTATATTGCCTTTAATAGTATTCATAATTTCAGGTATAATTTCTTTTGCGACAGGAACCTCTTGGGGGACCATGGCAATTGTTATACCTTTGGCTGTTCCTATGATATATGCTTTTGTAGAAAGGGGAGGAGACCCACATCTTATGACTGTAACATTAGGTACAGTACTTTCTGGAGCCATATTTGGAGACCACTGTTCACCAATTTCAGATACCACAATTATGTCATCTATGGCATCTGAAGCTGACCACTTAGACCATGTAAGGACTCAAATACCTTATGCCATAACTGTAGCAACTGTAGCTGGAATTTCTTATATATTAGCCGGGCTTCTTTCCATTAATCCAATTATCATTCTTTTAATTGGCATTGCAATTCTATATGGAATCATTGCCATATTAGGAAAATCGGTCAAAGAAGAGGATTTGAAAAAAGGTGCTGTTTAAAATGGGAAGCTGTTAGATTTTTCTAACAGCTTCTTGTTAATTTAACCTATTATGATATAATAAAATCGTCTAAACATCATTAAATCATTAACAATTTAAATTTTATTTGATCTAAAATAGGGAAATAATAATTATTAAATCAAGGAGGTTAACTATGGCTGAAATTTTAAAAGGTAATGTGGTGGCTAAGCAAATTAAGGAAAAGATGAAACGGGATATTGAAGAGTTAAAGAAACATGATAGAATACCCACATTGGCAATAGTTAGGTTAGGAGATAATCCCGGGGATATTTCTTATGAAAAGAGTATTATTAAGAACTGTGATGATGTAGGAATCAAATCGGTAGTTTATGAAAGGGACGTAAACATTAAAACTGAAGAGTTAATTGAATTAATTGAAGAATTAAATAAGGATAATAATATATCGGGGATCTTAGTCTTTAGACCATTACCAAAACATATCGACGAAGAGATTATTAGAAATGTTATTAGTCCAGAAAAAGATGTGGACTGTATGCATCCTTTGAATTTAGAGAGGATATTTGAAGGAGATATGGATGGATTTGCACCCTGCACTCCAAAAGCTGCTATGGAGATATTGAAATATTATGATATACCTTTAGAAGGGAAGAATGTGGTAGTTGTTAATAGGAGTATGGTAGTTGGAAAGCCATTGGCCATGATGTTATTAAAGGAAAATGCAACGGTTACAATTTGTCATTCAAGAACTCAAAATTTAGAGCAGATAACCAATAGAGCAGATGTTGTTGTTGTGGCATTAGGAAAGGCAAAGTTCTTTGATGAAAAGTACTTTAACGAAAATTCTATTGTAATAGACGTGGGAGTTAGTCTGGATGAAAATGGTAAATTAAGTGGAGATGCAGATTATGGTATAGTATCTCCAATAGTAAGTAAGATAACTCCTGTTCCCGGTGGAGTAGGGAGTGTTACCACTTCCATTTTGTTAAGTCAAGTTGTTCTAGCATGTAAAAATATATAATACTTTTGAAAAGGGCCTTAAATTATTTTAAGGCCCTTTTTTCAACAAAATTAGTGCTTTTTTTATGCAGGAGAAATATGCCTCTTGATAGAATAGGGTATACTGAGTAATTAATAGGAGGAGGAGAAGAATTGAATCTTTCATTGGAAATATTAAATGAACATTTAATCGTTACTTTAAAAGGGGAATTGGACCATCATACATCGGAAGAAATAAGAAAAAAAGTTGATCAAAAATATTTGAATAAGAATTTAAGAAATATAGTTTTAGACTTAAGTGATTTAAAATTTATGGACAGCTCAGGCATTGGACTTATTATGGGGAGGTATAAGAATTGCAAGGAAAGAAATGGTAGTATTTCCATTATAAGTACTAATCCCTATATAAATAGAATGTTGAACATGTCTGGATTACCTAAGATAATAAAAATCTATTCATCTAGGGATGAAGCTATAAGAGATTAGGAGGATGAAAAATGTTAGAAAGAAACTATATGAAATTGGAGTTTATAAGCAAATCTAGCAATGAGTCTTTTGCTCGGGTAGTTGTGGCTGCTTTTGCCTCTCAACTTGATCCAACTATTGAGGAACTGTCAGATATAAAGACTGCTGTTTCAGAAGCAGTAACTAATGCAATTATCCATGGCTATGAATATGGCGAAGGAATGGTAACAGTTGAAGCTACATTAGAAAATAATCAGATTGAAATAATAATTGAGGATAAGGGGAAAGGAATTGAAGATGTGGACAAGGCTATGGAACCCTTCTATACCTCTAAACCAGATTTAGAAAGGTCTGGCATGGGATTTACGGTAATGGAGACCTTTATGGATAAATTAGCAGTGGAAAGTAAAGTTGGAGAAGGTACTAAAGTAATAATGACCAAGATATTTAAAAGTCTCTCAGATAGGGAGTAGATATTATGGATAAAGGGAATAGAGATAATATACTGCTAAGCCATGAAGAGACTCTTGAGCTGATTAAAAGAGCCCAAGAAGGCGATATGGAGGCAAAAGAAAAATTAGTAAAGCATAATATGGGGCTTATAAAAAGTGTTCTGAGAGGGTTTAGCAATAGAGGTTACGATATGGAAGATCTATTTCAAATTGGAAGCATAGGTTTACTAAAAGCCATTGATAAATTTGATATATCTTACGACGTTAAATTTTCAACCTATGCTGTTCCTATGATAGCGGGGGAGATAAAGAGATTTTTAAGGGATGATGGAATTATTAAGGTTAGCAGATCCTTAAAACAAACTGCAAATAAGGTAAAATATGCTCAAGAAAGGCTACTAAAAAAACTAGGAAGAGAAGCTACAATACAGGAGATATCTGATGAATTGGATATAGACAAGGAAGAAATCGTAATGGCATTAGAATCTTCCTATAATCCAGATTATTTATATGATGTAATTCACCAAAATGAAGGAAATCCTCTTTATTTGATAGATAAAATCGATGTAGATGAAACTAGAGAAAAGGAAATTATAGAAAAAATAATTTTAAAGGAAATGCTATCTCAGTTGAAAGAAAGGGATAGACAAGTGATCATTCTCAGGTATTTCAAAGATAAGACCCAAGTTCAAGTTGCAAAAATATTGGGAATTTCACAGGTACAAGTGTCTAGGATAGAAAAGAGAATAATTGATGAATTAAAAAAAATGTTAATTAAGGCATGAAATAATTATGCCTTATTTTTTTGAATTAAAAATGGATATAAGAGAATAATAATCATAGGATGAGGTGATGAATATGGAAAATAAAGTAAAAGTACATAAAAATAAGAAAAAATTATTAATAGTTTTTTTAATAGTACTATTTACCACTGTGTATCTAATATGGTATGGAGAGTTGAGAACTAATAGAGAAGTCCCTAAAAGGGCTAAGTTGGTAATTAATCTTTTAATGAGAGGTGATAGTTATCAGTAATGAACAGGTATATATCAATCTCGATAGAAAGTATACTACAGACTTAAATACCCATGTATATGTCGAAGATATTGGTAAGGTATACTGCAATGATGAAAGGATTAAAAAAAGGGTTGAAAAGATCAGAGTTTATGATGGCAAGGATGAAGAAATGTATGATTATATTTCAAGCAATAAAATAATAACCAAGATATTAGAGTCAATAGATAATATAGATGTTACCATATTAGGAGGTCCAGACGTACTTCTAGAAATTAAGGACAAAGAGGATAGTAATGGAATTTATGTTTTTTTAAAAACTGCTTTTATAATGTTGGTTCTTTTCTTTGGAGCTGGCGCTGCTTTAATAAATTTTTATGAAGATGTAAATATGAAGAGCTCAGTTGAAAAAATATATTATTTCATTACTGGAGTGAAAAAGGAAAACCCATTGATTATGACAATTCCTCTATCTTTTGGTATTGGGTTAGGTATGTTTGCTTTTTTCAGTAGAGTTTCAAGTTTAAGTAAAAGAAGAAAGCAGGAACCAGGTCCATTGGAATTGGAATTATATCTTTATGATAAGGATTTGGAAGATTATATACTTGATGATTTAAAGAAAAACCATTAGTTTAGGTGGTGTATCAGATGGGAAAGGAATAATAATTTCATTTATCAGTTTTTCTACGGGAGTTACAATCGGCAGTGCAGCTGCTGCTTTTTTTACCCTATTACAGATTATACCAAGGTTGATTCAGATAACTGGAACAAAAGAAAAGATTAAAAAATATGAATTCGTTGCTGCACTAGGAGGTGCATTGGCCAGTTTAATATATTTCTATTATTTTAAATTAAGCATCAGCAAATATTTGACTGTACTTGTTGGGATACTAATTGGTTTTTTCTATGGTTTATTTGCATCTGCTTTGGCTGAAGTATTAAATGTAACACCAGTATTTGCAAAAAAGTTTAAAGTTAAACATCAATTAAAATTTATAATATGGGCATTAATTTTAGGGAAGGTTTTTGGATCTTTGTTTTACTGGCTGATTTTTATTAAGAATTAGGAGTGAGTAATATGGATAAGATGACTAATAAGGAATATCAGAAATATGTGGAACGAAAACAACCTAAACCTACTTATTTTAAAAATATGATATTTGCTTTTGTAGTGGGAGGGCTTATATGTACGTTAGGCCAAATAATTAGAAATTTTCTATTGGGATATGGGTTAGATGAAAAGGTTGTAGCCACTGCCACATCAATATTATTGATCTTTTTAGGTTCCTTGCTAACTGGATTAGGAATATACGATAAGATAGGAAAAGTAGGAGGAGCAGGAGCTGCTATACCAATAACAGGCTTTGCTAATTCCATCGTTTCTCCAGCTATGGAGTTTAAAAGGGAAGGTTTCATTTTTGGCGTTGCAGCTAGAATGTTTAGCATAGCAGGTCCAGTTTTGGTATATGGTATAAGCAGTTCAATTATAGTAGGAATTCTCTACTTACTACTTTTTAATGGAAGGTGATATTATGGGAATTAAAAGAATTGGTAAACAAACGGTAAAGCTTGCCAATCCTCCATCTATAATTGGTACTGCAGCTATAGTTGGTCCTAAGGAAGGGGAAGGACCTTTGAAAGAATACTTCGATATTATTTTAGAGGACGATATGTGGGGGCAGGAATCTTTTGAAAAGGCTGAAGCTAGGATTCAAGAGGAGGCTATAAAGTTGGCCATTGCTAATGCAAATCTCTCCCCTGAAGATATTGAATACCTTTTTGCAGGAGATTTGTTAAATCAGATAATATCTTCTTCCTATGCTGCTAGACAGTTGGCAATCCCTTATTTTGGTTTATATGGTGCTTGTTCTACAATGACAGAATCTTTGAGTTTAGGAGCAATGATCGTAGATGGAGGATTTGCTAATAATGTGGTTTGTGCTACTTCCAGCCATTTTAGCTCAGCAGAGCGACAATATAGGTTTCCATTGGAGTATGGGTCACAAAGGCCTTTAACTTCACAGTGGACGGTGACAGGTGCAGGGGCTACGGTGTTGTCTGCTAATGGTAATGGTCCCTATATCACCTATATTACCACGGGAAAGATTAAAGATTATGGTATAGCAGATGCAAATAATATGGGAAGTGCCATGGCACCAGCAGCTGTTGATACCATTACTCAACATTTTAAAGATACGGGTTATAACCCTGACGATTACGATTTAATTATTACTGGAGATTTGGCTTCCGTTGGAAAAGAAATATTGTTGGATTTGATGAAGAAAGAAGGGTACGACCTTTCAAAAAACTATTCTGATTGTGGGATAAAAATATTTGATGGAGTAGAACAGGATACTCATGCTGGTGGAAGTGGTTGTGCTTGTGCAGCAGTAGTTTTTAATGGTTATATATATAAAGAGATTATAAAGGGAAATTTAAACAGGGTGTTATTAGTTGCTACTGGAGCTTTACATTCACCAATATCAACTTTACAAGGCGAATCTATTCCTGGTATTGCCCATGCAGTGACGATAGATAATCTATTGAAATAGAGAGGGTGAAAGAGATGGAATATTTGAAGGCATTTGTAGTAGGAGGATTAATATGCGTTATAGGCCAAATACTAATTAATACTACTAAATTAACGCCTGCTCACATTTTGGTTACATTTTTGGTTGCAGGAGTTGTCTTAGGTGCTATAGGGTTATATGAACCACTGGTGAAATTTGGAGAAGCAGGTGCTACTGTTCCCATATCAGGATTTGGATATTCTTTAAGCAAGGGAGCAATTGAGGGAGTAAAATCTAAAGGAATCATTGGTGCTTTTACAGGAGGATTAGAAGCTACTGCGGGGGGAATAGCAGCATCTATAATATTTGGATATATTATGGCTATAGTATTTAACCCTAAAACTAAAAATTAGAAGGAGTCATAATTGACCCCTTCTACTCTTCATCTTCGTTACTATCAATATTTAACCCATTATTATTGTTATTACTACCATCCGGTTCATCTTGGTTGTCATTATATTCAAATTCTCCATCCTCATAATCTTCATCATTGCCATTATTGAACCAATTTTCCAACCAATCGGGTATCCAGCTGTCCTGATTATGTTTATCACAAACTTCAGTTGGGGCAGTATACTGATAATCGGAAGGAACTATTCCATTGTGTTTTTGAGGATTATATGGAGGATTTCTTTTTATGAATACTCTTCTTTCCACACTACCATCAGGACAATACTCGTTAGCAATCTTGTTGGTAGTAATGTCTATTTCTAGCTCTACGTGGACATCACAAAATTCCGTTGGTTGAGTGCCTTGAACAAATATTTCGCTTTTAACGGTGCTGCCTCTTGGATCTCTACTACATAAATCGGTTGCCAATTTCCCTGATTGAGTACAGATATTTACAGAAACTATATTTGGAGGCTGTTCAAATTTTTTAGATTCCAATCCTTCGTGGATTTTGGTCATAATAATTTTCCATAATTGAGCAGCCATAGCGCTACCCTGGTTTAATTTTATCTGAGGAGAATCATTTCCAATCCAAAGACCCATTACATAATGGGGAGTATATCCTACAAACCATGCATCGGCTTTATCTTGGGTAGTTCCTGTTTTTCCTGCTGTTGGAATATTAGGTATCTGCGCCCTTCCTGCAATGCCATTGGAGACGGTGGTTCTTAATATATCCGTCATAATATAGGCTATCTGCGGAGAAACGACTACATTTTCCTTTGGACTATAGTCGAGCAATACGTTATCATATTTATCTAAGATCTTAGTAAATGAAGTGGGCTTAATATAGGTACCTGCATTTGCAATAGAACCATAGGCAGCAGTCATTTCTAATGGGCTTAATCCTCTTGTCATTCCTCCCAATCCCAATGCAGACAGGTTTTCATCATTGCTTATATTGTTTTCTGCTCTTGTTATGAAATTATCCTTAGTTGGATCATCTCTATTTATGATACCCATTCTGCTCAAATATTCTATAGAAGTTTCAATTCCAATAGATTGGAGGGTTTTTACCGAGTTAACATTTACAGATTGCTCAACAGATTTTCTTAAAGTATGAATTCCTCTATATCCTGAGTACCAATTGTTAGGCCATAGGTTGCCATTTCCATCATAAAATGGTATATCATCAATTGGTGTGGCAGCAGTATAACCATTATCTAAAGCAGGTAAGTATACTGCAATAGGCTTAATAGTTGAACCTGGTTGCCTTGCTGAGGAAGTAGCCCTGTTTAAAATTCTATTACCTTCTATGTCCCTTCCACCTACTAAAGCCTTTATTTGTCCCGTTTTGTAGTCCATTATTACCGTTGCTGATTGAGGTTGTACTATTCCTTCTTTTTGCACATAAAAATATTTCTGATTAATTAATAGCCTTCCTTCTTTATCGATAGAATAGAAATCTGAATTTTTATTCAAAAAATTAGCTGAGATTATTATAGATTTATCTTCACCTATGGAAAATTCTTCACTAGGTAGAGATAAGTTTCCAACCCTATGGGTAACTAAATTTTTCCTATCATCTATAGTATAATAATCAGCAATATCGATATTATTAGAATATATGGTTAATTTTGGACTTTTAATGATTAAGTTTTGGTTAGATAATTGATAACTGTCTTTTTCTATTAGTAGATTATAATTATCATCTAATAGATTTTCTTTTTTATAATATAGTATGCTGTTTCTTTCGTCTATTATATTTTGGGCTTTGTTTAATCTCCAGCTGATAAGAGCAGGGGCTTTAATTTTATCCGGCTTACCTAATAATACCTCTGTGAAATTATCATATATCTCCTCTAAAGTCTTTTGCAATTCCAAATCCATTGTCGAGTAGATTTTTAATCCTCCAGTATACAGCTCTTTTTCTGCCTGTTCTCTTGTATATCCTAATTCTTCCATTAAAGCGTCTATTACCTGAACCTTAATGAAATCGTTAAAATAAGATGATATTCCTTGTACTTTTCTTTCTCCAGGTTTTAGGCTGGTTTTAATATCCTGTGCTAAGGCTTCATCATATTCCTCTTGTGTAATTTTTCCAAGTTCAAGCATTTTAGCAAGGACTATTTTTTGTCTTCTCACTGCCTCTGCATTAAAAACTGCAATATATTTTTCTCCTAGTATATCTAGTTCCCCTACTTCAATATGTTTTTCACTGTCAAAATCTTCTGGTTTAATAGCTTTATATAGTGCATATCGGGTAGGGCTTTTTACAATACCAGCTAAAGCTGCTGATTCAGCGATAGTTAAATCTTCTACATCTTTAGAAAAATAAGTTTGTGCAGCTGCTTGAACTCCGTAGGCTCCTTGTCCTAAAAAAATTCTATTTAAATAACCTTCTAATATCTGGTCTTTAGTTAATACCTTTTCCATCTGCAAAGCTAGATAAGCTTCTTGTATTTTTCTACTCCATTTTTGCTCAAGGGAAAGGTATAGGTTTCTAGCTAATTGTTGAGTTATGGTACTTCCACCTCTTACTATTTCACCAGCTTTTATATTGTCTATGGCGGATTTTGCTATTCCAATTATGTCTACTCCAATATGTTTTTCAAAACGTTCGTCTTCAATGGAAATAAAAGCATCCTTCAAATGTTTTGGCATTTGATTAATGCTTACTATAGTTCTATATTCTCCAGTATCCATTTGAATCTTTTCCAATACATTTCCATTTTGGTCAAGAATAAATGAAGTTTGGTTCAATAGAGAATTAATATTCGTTGGGTCTATTTCAGGTGCATCCTTAATGATACCAATAACAATTCCTCCAACTACCCCTGATGCAATAACTGCTAGTATGAAGAAAGCTAAAAAAAATATTTTCAGCACTTTTTTCCATTTAGGCTTTGATTTTTTCTTGTTATCTTCTGACATTTAAAGACCTCCTTATTTTTAACAAGGTAGTAAACAAATCAATTATACCATACATATTTTGGATTGTTAATAAAATGGATTATAATAAATTCCTTTAGTTCTTAATTCTTATCTATAAGTTTTTATTCATACATATATTATATACTAGGAGGGATTTTTGTGAAATATTATATAAGCAAAATAAGAAGAAAAAGATTGATATTATGGATTATAACCATTTTATTGATAATACTATACATCTACAAATTTATCGATAAAAAAATCGTTCCAACTGTAAAAGCTGTAGCGGAGATAAAAGCTAGGTCTGTAACCACGGAGACTATAAATGATACTATTAAAAATAAAATTAGAAGGGATATAGAATATAGCGATTTAATATTTGTTAAATACGATAATGAGGGGAAAGTAACTTTAATGCAGGCTAATACAATTTTGATGAATAGCATTGCATCTGAAGTGGCATTAGAAGTACAAAAACAGCTAAAAAACATTTCTGAATCCACCATTAAAGTGCCTCTAAGTAATGCCTTTGACACTCAACTGATCAATCTGCCTAGCGTTAAAATAAGGATAATTCCCCAAGGTTCAGTTTCGGTAGATTTTGCAACTGAATTTGAATCTACAGGCATTAATCAGACGAGGCATAGAATTTATATAATAGTAGTTACAGATATTAGAATGATAGTCCCTCTTGAATCAGAAAATTTAAGGATTACTACCAATATACCCATAGCAGAAACCATTATAGTTGGAGATGTACCTAATCAATACGTGAATATACCGGAAGATGAACTGTTAAATATAGTAGATTAATGATATAATAATTATAGAGAATCATTAAAATGTTCTGAAAGGGTGATAAATTGGTATTAGAACCAATAAATGAGGAAAGGGTTTTAATAGTTGGAGTTGAATTAGAAACAGATTTCATCGATATTAAGGATTCAATGGATGAACTAGAGGAACTAGTCTATGCAGCAGGAGGCAAAGTATTAGGTAGGATTATTCAAAAGAAAAAGAGCATAGACCCCGCCTATTTTATAGGTAGAGGTAAAGCTATTGAAATTAAAAACTATTGTGAAGAATTAAATATTAACACTGTAGTTTTTAATGACGAATTGTCTGGTGCACAGCTCCGAAACTTAGAAGACATTATTGATAAAAAGATCATAGATAGAACTAACCTTATTTTGGATATTTTTGCTACGAGAGCCACTTCAAAGGAAGGTAAGCTTCAGGTGAAATTAGCCCAACTAAAATATCGTTTACCTAGATTGGTAGGATTAAGGGATTATCTTTCTAGAGAAGGTGGAGGTATTGGTACCAGAGGACCTGGAGAGCAAAAACTTGAAACTGACCGCCGTCATATAGTAAGAGAGATTAAAAATATAGAGAATGCTCTAAAAGAAGCTAAAAAAAATAGAGATATAAAGAGAAAAAGAAGGCAAAAATCTAGCTTACCTATAGTAGCTCTAGTTGGTTATACTAATGCTGGAAAATCTACTTTGTTAAACAGAATTATTGAAATGGATGTGGAATATGACGAATCCAAAAAAGTATTCGAATATGATATGTTTTTTGCAACTCTTGACACATCCTTAAGAAGGGGGAGATTGCCTAATGGTCAATCTTTTCTAATAACGGATACCGTAGGATTTGTAAACAAACTTCCGACCCATTTAATTGAAGCCTTTAAGGGTACCTTAGAAGAAATAAAGTATGCAGATTTAATCCTCCATGTTGTAGATGTTACCAACTCTAATTTAGACCTACAGATTCAGACGACAATGGATATTTTAAAAGAATTAGATGTAATAGATAAACCCATAATAACCGTTTTTAACAAGATAGATAAAACGGATATTAGCAATCTAGTATACGATGGCAAATATGTAGATAAAAAAATATTCATATCTAGCAAGGAAGGCACTAATTTAGATAAGTTATTGAAGATGATACAGGATAATTTACCTATAGAATACAAGGATGTAACTTTACTTATACCCTATGATGCACAAAATTTAGTAAATTATTTTCTAGAAAATTATAAAGTTTCTTCAGTTGAATATTCTGCAAATGGAACCAAAATAAGATTAAACATCAGTTTAACAGATTATAATAGATATTCAAGGTATGTGATTAAAGATGAAATAATATAAAAAATTAATTGAATATTTTTGTATTTTTGGGTATGATAATATTAATATTAAAAAGGAGGATGGTTGCCATGATTGTAAGAAATTGTGCTGGTGGTGTAGTTTTCGATGGAGATAAGGTTTTAATTCTAAAAAATGAAAAAAATGAATGGGTTTTACCTAAAGGGAAAATTCGTAACGGCTCTCTTCCAACTGAGACTGCTATAAATCGTGTAAAATATGAAACGGGTATTGAAGCAGCCATTGTATCTACTGCTGGAGAGACTAGTTACGAATTTTTTTCATTGTCTAGAAAACAGGCAGTGTGCAATATAATTATATGGTATGTTATGGAAGCAATAGGGGGCCGTGTAGATATAAATAAAGAAGAAGGTTTTCAGGGAGGAGACTTCTATCCTGTTGAAAAGGCTATAGAGATGATTACCTATAGTCAAGATAAATCTTTAGTGAGTTTATCTTACAAGAAATATTTAGATTATAAAGACTATGAAATTAAAAAGATTTATGCATAGTAACATTAAATGAAGGCAGACTGAGAAATGTCTGTCTTTTTTATGCTATAATATATGTAGTTTCTATACAATAGAATACATACCATTTATCCAAATAAATTGAAAGGGGAAGTCCTATGGGGAATTATAGAACTATATACAGATATGGAGAAGATGAGATCATTATAAACAAATCCAGGTTTATTGGTTATGCATTGCCTATTGAAACAGAACAAGATGCTTTAGATTTTATAGATAAAATTAGGGTTAAACATAGAGATGCTACCCACAATGTGTACGCTTATGTAGTAGGCAAAGATAACAATATTCAACGGTTTAGTGATGATGGGGAACCTTCTGGAACTGCAGGTATACCTGCTTTAGAGGTAATTAAAAAGGAAGATCTTAGAAATGTGGTTGTAGTAGTTACCAGATATTTTGGTGGAATAAAGTTAGGAGCTGGCGGACTTATAAGAGCTTATACTAAGGGAGCAAAGATCGGGTTAGAGGCAGGCATAATAGTAGACATGGTCTTCCATACCAAATTAAAATTAAGGATAGATTATAATATTTATGGTACAGTTGAAAATTATCTTATGACTAATGGTTATATTGTTGATGAAATAGTATATGATGATGGAGTAAACATTTATGTTTACATAGACAATTCTCAAGTAGGATTTTTTAAGAAGGTTATCACGGATTTAACTAGCGGTAGGGCAGTAATTGAATATGAAGGAGAAGAGTACTTAGCAATGAAAGATGGTAAAAGAATGGCAGATTAACGATACCAATATGGGGGTAAATATTATGGAGGTGATATTATGGTAAAAGACGAAATGATGAGCAAAGAAGTTTGGGCTGTAGTTGGAGTTACCCCAAATGAAGAGAAATTTGGGTACAAAATATGGAAAATATTACTAGATAATGGCTACGAAACTTATGGGGTAAATCCTAATTATGATTATATCCATAATAAGAAGATTTATCCAACTTTAAAAGATGTACCAACAAATATAGAAGTAGTAGATTTAGTAGTTTCTCCAAAGGTTAGTTTAAACGTTATTGATGAAGCTAAGGAATTAGGTATTGAGTATTTGTGGTTTCAGCCTGGTACTTTTGATCAAGAGGTAATTGATAAAGCGGAAAAATTAGGCTTTAAAATCATATACGATGACTGTGTACTAGCTACACTTCTTAAAGGTGAAAGGAAATAGGTCAATCTATTTCCTTTTTAAAAATTCATATATTCCAATAAAGAGTAGAAGAACTCCAAAATATTTTCTTAAGGAATCTGAATCTAAACTTATAGCCAAAATTGAACCTATTATGCAGCCAGCCACTCCTCCTAATATAACCCACTTAGAGTATTTTAATTCTATATTTTTCTCTTTAATATGAACTATTAAGGCCGTAATGGCTACTGGAATAAAGACTATTAAGTTGATACCTTGAGCTTGCTGTTGGTTTAAAGAACTAAAAAAGACCAAAGAAGGGATTAAAATTGCACCTCCTCCAATGCCCATACCACTAATTATCCCGGATATAACTCCAATTATAAATAGTTTCATTTGATGATCATCCTCAAAGCGGTATAGATAATAAGGCTTCCAAATATTTTTCTTAATATTGGAACGGGCACCTTTTTTAGAAGTTTTGCTCCTATGAAACTGCCAATTATGCCACCTAAAGCTATAATTAAGGAAATGTTAAGTGGGATAATATTATTTTTCAAATATATGTAGGAGCTAATTACTGACAGAGGCAATATAATTGAAATGGCAGTTGCGTGGGCTTTATAATCTTTAAGGTCTAACAGGAATACTAATGCAGGTACTACTAAAGTTCCTCCTCCCGAACCGAATAATCCGTTGACTAATCCAGTTATTAATCCTATTATTACTAATTTTAAAGGTTTTGAATGCATAATGGACTCCTTTATGGTATAATTAATTAGGTTATAAACCTGTTCTAACTAATTATTAGCCTTACCATAAATGAATAACTTATACCCAAAATTGTTTATACCTTGGAGGTAGTGGGATGGAAAAGATAGAAAAAATATGCCAGGATATAGTTGAATGGCTACGAGTGATGGTAAATAATGCAGGAGGAAAAGGTTTGGTATTTGGATTAAGCGGAGGCATAGATTCTGCAGTGGTAGCTGGTTTATCTAAAAGGGCTTTCCCAGAAAGTTCCTTAGGTATTATAATGCCTTGTCATAGTAATCCAGAAGATGAAGAACATGGCTTGTTAGTTGCAAAGGTATTAAACTTAGAAATCGAAAGGGTTGATCTTTCCAAAACATTCGATGAACTAGTTGAGGCAGTAAATCTGACAAACCCAAGCAAGTTAGCTCTAGCCAATATAAAACCTAGATTGAGAATGACAACTCTATATTACTTTGCCCAAAATTACAACTACCTTGTAGTTGGTTCCAGCAATAGAAGCGAATTTGCAATAGGTTATTTTACTAAGCATGGAGATAGTGGTGTAGATTTATTGCCATTAGCTTCCTTTGTGAAAGGCGAAATCTATCAAATGGCAGAGTTTTTAAATATACCAAGGGAAATAATAGAAAAACCTCCTTCAGCGGGTTTATGGGAAAATCAGAAAGATGAAGATGAAATGGGATTTGGGTATGATGTATTGGACAATTATATATTAAACAAGACTGGTCCTACAGAGATTGTAAGGAAAATTGAAAGGATGAGTCAAAATAGTCAACATAAGAGGAAATATCCACCCATTTTCATACCTAAATTTGATTAAGAATAAGTTGATGATTAATTAATAAATTGTAAATAATAAACAAATGGAATATTAAGGATGGTGAAATAAAATGGCAGGTCACTCAAAATGGAATAATATTAAACATAAAAAAGGAAAAGAAGACGCTAGAAGGGCTAAGGAATTTACTAAATTAGGCAGATATATTATGGTCGCAGCAAGGGAGGGTGGAGCAGATCCAGAATATAATCCAGCTTTAAAAGCAGCCATAGAAAAGGCAAGAGCTGCTAATATGCCAAATGAAAATATTGAAAGAGCAATTAAAAAAGGCAGTGGAGAAATTGATGGACAAAATTTTGAAAGCATAGTCTATGAAGGCTATGGACCAGGCGGAATAGCGGTCTTCGTATCCTGTCTCACTGATAACAGGAATAGAACTGCTTCTGATATAAGACATGCCTTTGATAAATTTGGTGGTAACTTAGGACAAACTGGCTGTGTTTCTTTTATGTTCGATAGAAAAGGCCTGTTGGTAGTAGAAGCCAATGAAAATATCGATGAAGAAGAGCTTATGCTTCAGGCTATAGAACTGGGTGCTGAGGATTTCAGCAGCGAGGATGGAGTTTATGAAATTATCACAAGCCCTGAAGATTTTAATGATATAAGAGATGCTTTAAGTAATAGTGGTTATGAGTTTTCGGTAGCTGAGTTAGCGTTCTTACCACAGAATACAACTGAGCTAAAGGATGAAGAAGATATAAAGAATATGATAAAATTAATTGAGACGCTGGAAGATAACGATGACGTGCAAAATGTCTACCATAATTGGGAAATTCCCGACGATTTAGAGTTATAAAACTAAATTCTTTCTGTATAAAAAACACTCCTTTAAACATAATAATATGAGGAAATATAATAAGAATGCAAGGAGTGGAACTAATGGCAGTAAACCAAACTTTTGAGGCAATTAAGGAAAAATTTAGAAAGGCAGATGTAGATGAAAAGATAGAAATATATACTACTGTACAAGGCCTTACTGTAGAACAATACAAGGAGCTATTGAGGATGTTTCCAATTAAGTATTTAGACAAATTGGAAAGGGCAATGGGATAAAGATTGAAAGTTCGTCTTTCAATCTTTTTTTGTAGACTTTCATATATATAAATTGCATAATATAGGAAGGGGGATTTAATTGAGAAGGTTTTTAATAATTTTATTAGCAATCACATTGCCTTTTTATGTTTTTTTGAAAAGCTTGGAAGCAAATACATTTAATATGAAGCCATATTTAAATTCTTATGAAAAAAATAATACTAGCAGCATAACGGGAAAAACCATGGAGGAGTTAGAAGAAATTACTGAAGTGCTTTTAAACTATTTAAAAGATG
Organism: Tepidimicrobium xylanilyticum; assembly: GCF_900106765.1. Taxonomy (NCBI): domain Bacteria; kingdom Bacillati; phylum Bacillota; class Tissierellia; order Tissierellales; family Tepidimicrobiaceae; genus Tepidimicrobium; species Tepidimicrobium xylanilyticum. Next base: position 92,459 of record NZ_FNNG01000002.1, on the reverse strand, counting down.
GCCTAGATGGACAAGTTCTTTCACCATACTTCAATGAAAGGGAAATAAGGCATATGGAAGACGTGCAATATCTTTTTGAATATGGATATATACTAAAGCAAATAACCTTTATAATATCTATGATTATCATAGGACTTCTTTTGATAAAAGAAGGCAAAAAAAGTCTTGGTATTGCATTATTCTATGGACCTTTTATTTGGCATGGTTCTTTTCTACTGTTATTTCTTTTATCCTTATTAGATTTTAATAAATACTTTACCTATTTTCACCTGATTTTTTTTAGCAATGATCTATGGCTTTTGAATCCGAAAACAGACCTCTTGATACAGATGTTGCCTGAAAACTTCTTCATAAATATTTTTATCCGAATTGTATTATTATTTCTATTTCTATTGTCAATAATACAAATAATTGGATTTAGATTTATGAAGAAGGGAAATGATCACAATGAAAGAATTGTTAAATTTTAAAGATTATTTTAAAAGATTGAGAAGGCAATTGATTTTAAATAGCTACTATTCAAATCGGATTAAGGATGGGAAGAGTATACATGCTTCCTTAATTGATTGGGTTTTTTTAATTGTAGGATTAACTTTATTTTTCTTAATAACCATTTTTAATTCTACGAGGAGACCAATTTTATCCATTTTTTTGACTTTTATAGTAATGGGAGTATTCTTGGTATTTCTAGTGGTTTGGAAAGGGAGAATCAGATATAAGAGGATAGAAGAAATAAATGAAGATGTTGCTAGAAAGCATATTATTAAAGAGGTTACTAAATATAATAATCGGGATTTCCTTGCCTACATTAAGGAGTTGTTGGAAATATATTATAACACTAAACTAATTGAAAACAGTGGCCATATTGGTTTCACAGCCCTTATCAATGGAGAGGTTTATGGTGTTAAGTGTATAAAGAATTCAATGGAAGATAGGGTTAGTTTAAAGGAATTAAGATATTTTAAGGAGGAAATGGAGAGGCAGAAGCTGGAAGAAGGTATTGTCATTACTAATTCCTATTTTTCTGAAGAGGTTAGAGATGAGTTAGATTATCTGTTAATAGATTTTGATGGGATAATTAAGATGTTGAAAGCCGTTGATAGATATCCAACGAAAGTGGAAGTAGAAAAAATGATAATAGACGGATATAAGAATAAAAGGGGCAGTATTAAAGAAAAGTTTACATTTTATGAAAGGGATAGGATATACAAATTTATTCTATTAGGGTTAATTCTATATGTAATTTCCCCCTTTGTTTCCTATACTACCTATTATAGGATTATGTCTTTTATTTGTATTTGCTTTGGGATTATAATAGGTATTTATAACCTATCTACATATATGGAGAAGGGTAAAAATGATGTATAATCTAATATTATTTCTATGGAAGGTGATTTCCTATGATTAGATACTTAACTGCTGGTGAATCCCATGGTGATGGGTTGGTTGGCATAATAGAAGGCATTCCATCTAATCTTTTCTTAGATGCAGAATTCATAAATGGAGAACTTAAAAGAAGGCAGAGGGGTTATGGAAGAAGTAATAGGATGGCTCTTGAAAAGGATCTAGTAAAGGTTTTATCTGGAATAGATAGAGGTTATACAACTGGAAACCCAATATCTTTTATGATTGAAAACCGGGGGAAGAATATAGAATTAATTGAAATAACAAGACCTAGACCAGGCCATGGAGATTTGACAGGCACATTAAAGTATAATCTTAAAGGCGGTAGGAATGTGTTAGAAAGAGCTAGTGCTCGGGAAACTGCAATGAGAGTTGCTTTGGGAGCCACTTGTAAATTATTATTAAAGGAGTTTAATATACAGATCTATAGCCATATAATACAAATTGGGGATGTAAAGATTTCAGAGGAAGTGTATTCCAATATAAAGGAAATGGATTTGCTTAAAGTAGACGAATCGCCTATAAGGGTTTTGGACAAGGATAAGGAAAAAGAAATAATTGAAATGATTGATAAAACAAAGGAAAAAGGAGATACTTTAGGAGGTATTATAGAGGTAATAGCTAAAAATGTACCCATAGGCTTGGGGAGTTACACCCATTGGGACAGGAAAATCGATGGTAAAATTGCCTATGGCATAATGAGCATTCCTGGAGTAAAGGGAGTCGAATTTGGGTTAGGCTTTGATGCCTGTGGTAAACTAGGTTCCCAAATGCATGATGAAATTTTTTATGATGGCCAAAGGTATTATAGAAAGACCAATAATGCTGGAGGTATAGAGGCAGGGGTTACTAATGGGGAAGACATTGTAATTAGAGCAGTTATGAAGCCCATTCCTACTCTGAAAAAACCTTTAAGAACTGTAGATATTGAGACTAAAGAAGAAACAGTAGCCCAGTTTGAGCGTTCTGATGTTTGTGCAGTACCTTCGGCTAGCATAGTTGCTGAAAATATCTTGGCCTATATATTAGCTAATGAAATGACTTTGAAATTTGGTGGAGACAGCATAGAAGAGATGAAAGATAATTTTAATAATTATAATAAGCTTATAGAAAACAGGTGATATTATGGAGATACTAACAGGCAATAATATTTTAGCAGGTTTAGACTCTTATTTTAAAGATAATGGATATGACAACTTATATATTATAACCGACCATAATGTAAAGTATTATCATGGCAAATACTTATCCAGCCTGTTAAAGGGCTATAATTATAAGTTCTATTCCATCCCACCAGGAGAGAAAAGCAAATCCATAGATGTGGTCTTATCCATATATGATGATTTGATAGAGAATCAAATCGATAGAGAGAGTTTGATTATTGCTTTTGGAGGTGGAGTAGTTGGCGATATAACAGGATTTGTTGCAGCCACATTTAAAAGAGGTATAGATTATATTCAAATTCCAACTACCTTGTTAGCACAAGTGGATAGTAGTATCGGAGGCAAAGTGGGTATAGATTATAAGGGGCTCAAAAACATAATTGGTTCCTTCCATTTTCCGAAACTAATTTTAATCGATATACAATTATTGAAGACCCTATCCAATAGGGATATAACCTCTGGTTTAGCAGAAATATTAAAATATGGCTTAATTGCAGACTATGATTTATTCAATTATATCTCTTCAAACCTTTCAAAAGCATATAATAAAGACGAACACTTTCTACTAGATTTAGTAAATAAATCTATTAGTATAAAGCAAGATATAGTAAGCAGGGACAAGTTTGATAAAGGGGAAAGAAGGATATTAAATTTTGGGCATACTGTTGGTCATAGCATCGAAAGCTATTTTGATTTCAGCCAATATAATCACGGAGAAGCAGTGATTTTAGGTATGATATATGAATCATATATTGGTAAGGAAGTGGGGCTAATAGATGATGATTATTTTTGGGAGATTTATAATTCCCTCACAAAGCTAATTACACCATTAAAATTTAATGATTTGGAAATCAAATATTTATTAGAAATAATGGAGAATGATAAGAAAAAATTAAATGATCAAACTATACTTATTTTACCTATTGGAAAAGGAAAAGTAGGTATATTCAATGATGTGGATGTGGATTTGATAATAAATAGCCTAAAGGGTGAGTGGTTTTGATAATAAAAGGTAATTCAAAGAAGTTTGTAGGAGAGATTAGGGTTCCTGGCGACAAATCCATTTCACATAGGAGCATAATGATTGGTTCTATAGCCAATGGCCATTCAACAATTGAAGGGATTTTAATGTCTGAAGATGTTATAAGGACTATTGAAGCCTTTAAGTCAATGGGGGTCAATATTAGAAAAGATGATGAAAAAATATATGTTGAAGGAGTTGGACTTAAAGGTCTCAAAAAACCAATTTCAGAAATCTATTGTGGCAATTCAGGTACTACCATGAGACTTTTAGCTGGAATATTGGTGGGACAAGATTTCAGTTCAACTTTAACTGGTGATGAATCCTTATCCAAAAGGCCTATGTATAGGATTATAAATCCTTTAAAACAGATGAATGGGAATATAAAAGGAAGAAAGGATAAATTTCCTCCTTTAATGATTGAACCAAGCATGAATAGATTAAAAGGAATAGATTACCGGCTGCCAATGGCTAGTGCTCAAGTGAAATCTGCAATACTATTGGCTACTTTATATGTTAAAGGGTCTACTAGGATTAGAGAAGACAAAATTTCTAGAGATCATACGGAAAGAATGTTAAACTATTTTGGCTGTAAGATAGTTAATAATAATGGATTAATTTATATGGATTCAAATAATATTTTGACGGGGAAAGATATAACAATTCCTGGAGATATATCCTCAGCTGCCTATTTCATAGTTGCTGCTACCCTAATCAAGAATTCTAATATTATCATTAGGGGTGTAGGTCTTAATCCAACTAGAGTTGGTATAATTAATGTTTTGAAGAAAATGGGAGCCAATATAAGGATCTTAAATGAAGATATTGTGAATAATGAACCCTTTGGAGATATCCAAATAACCGAGTCGAAACTAAGAGGCATATTAATAGATGAAGATGTTATAGGAACCTTAATTGATGAAATACCAATCATTACAGTAGCAGCATGCTTTGCTGAGGGACGAACTGTAATCAAAGGGGCGGAGGAATTAAAATATAAAGAGAGCAATAGATTAATGACCATATCTAGAGAATTAAAAAAGATGGGAGCTAAAATTCAACTGCTTTCTGACGGGCTGATAATAGACGGTGTAAAGGAATTAAAAGGTGCTAGTTTAGACTCCTACAATGACCATAGAATTGCTATGGCTTTATCTATTGCAGCCCTCTTAGCCCAGGGGGAATCTAAAATCAATAATTATGAATGTGTAAATATTTCTTATCCAGATTTTTATAATACCTTATTTAATCTATGATACTATTTGTTTGATTTTTTATTTTTAAACTAATATAATTAGTGGAGAAGACAAGATAATTAAAGGAGGATTTATAATGGACTTAAAATTACCAATTGCATTGTCTAATAGACATATTCACTTAAGTAAAAAGGATCTAGATACTCTATTCGGAGAAGGATATGAGTTGACCAAAACTAAAGATTTATCACAACCAGGACAGTTTGCTTGCGAGGAGAAAGTAGATATTCAGGGGCCTAAAGGAGTTATTAAAGGAGTTAGAGTTTTAGGGCCTGTAAGAGGGGATACTCAAATAGAAGTTTCTATTTCTGACGCTTTTAAACTTGGAGTAGATCCAGTAATTAGAAATTCTGGGGATATAGAAGGAACTCCTGGGGTTAAGGTTATAGGTCCAAAAGATGAGGTGGATTTAGACAAGGGAGTAATAGTAGCAGCAAGACATATTCATATGCATACATCTGATGGAGAAAGGTTTAATGTAAAAGATGGAGATATTGTTAAAGTTAAAACAAAAGGAATTAGATCTGTAATTTTTGAAAATGTATTAGTGAGAGTAAAGGGTGATTATGCATTAGAGATGCATGTTGATATTGAAGAAGGTAATGCAGCTGGAGTTAAAAATGGGGATTTAGTGGAATTGATAAAAGAATAGAGGTGATTCTATGAAAGACATAGCTTCTATGATCGACCATACTCTATTAAAGCCTGATGCTACAGAGGAAATGGTTATCAAACTTTGTAACGAAGCTAAGGAATATGGCTTTTACTCAGTTTGTGTGAATCCATATTATGTAGCTTTAGCAAAGGAAGTACTAAGGGGATCAAAGGTTAAAATTGCAACTGTTGTTGGATTTCCATTAGGGGCTAACGTGAAGGAAGTAAAAGCTTGCGAAACAGAAAAGGCTATTGAGGATGGTGCAGATGAGATAGATATGGTTATAAATATTGGTGCTTTAAAAAATGGCGATTATTTTTTAGTGGAAAATGATATAAAGGCAGTAGTAGATGCAGCAAGAGGGAAGGCAATTGTGAAGGTAATAATTGAGACTTGTTTATTAAGCCAAGAGGAGAAGGTTAAGGCTTGCCAACTCTCTATGGAGGCTGGAGCAGATTTTGTTAAAACTTCAACAGGATTTAGCAGTGGTGGTGCAACTGTAGAAGACATAAAGCTTATGAAGTTGATAGTTGGGGGAAAATTAGGAATTAAAGCTTCAGGAGGAATAAGGGATTATGAAACAGCCTTAGCTATGGTAGAAGCAGGTGCTACAAGAATTGGTGCCAGTGCTTCTGTTGATATAGTTAAGGGGATAAAATAGCAATTGTTGTATTGCATTCCCTTAAGGTAATAGATTCAAAAATTTACCTTAAGGGTTTGTTAAATTTAATCCATCAACATTGGTAAATGTTAATTTTTTATTAATACTATGATTAAAATTAACAGTTTTGGGTAACATTAACTTAGCATGAGCATAAGGAGGGAATATTTTATGAGTCAATATCATGAACCTGTGGAATTATTAGATGAGAAAGCCAAGGATATTGTAAGGGCTTTAAATAGTTTAAAGGAAGAAGTTGAAGCTGTAGATTGGTATAACCAGAGGGTGGTGGCCTCTAAGGATGAAGAATTAAAAGCCATAATGGCCCATAATAGGGATGAGGAAATTGAACACGTTTGCATGACTTTAGAATGGCTAAGGCGTAATATGCCTGTATGGGATAGGGAACTGAGAACCTATTTATTCACTGAAGGGCCTATTACTGAAATTGAAGAAAAGATAATGGGTGAGGATTTACAAGAAGAAGCGGGTAAAGATGCTGGATTAAATGTAGGAGATTTAAAATAGAGGGGTGAATTAAAATGCTACATAGAGATAAAGCGCCAATAACTAATGATTCATGGAAGGAAATAGAAGAGAGACTGATGGAAGTATTTAAAACTTATCTTTCCGCTAGAAAGGTGTTTAGAGTAGAAGGACCTAAAGGATGGAATTATAATGTAATAACTGAAGGAAGGCTAGGAGAAATCAAAGAAGATGGAGATTTGTGCTATGCTAACTATCAAGTACTTCCATTAACAGAGGTAAGAGTTGAATTTGAAATGGATAGGTGGGAATTAGATAATATTGTTAGAGGAGCAAAAGATGTAGATTATGGGTCTTTAGAAGAAGCTGGAAGGAGGATAGCTTTATTTGAAGAAAATGCGATTTATAATGGATTAGAAAATGCCCATATTAAGGGAGTAGTTGAATCTTCAACTTGGAAAGCGTTAGATTTTGGCAAAAACTCAAAAGATATAATGGAGTCCATTTCAAAAGGTTTAATAATGCTAAAAGAGGCATATCAAGAAGGACCTTTCTCCTTAGTTGTAGGTGAAGAAGCCTATAAGAGGATTTTATCTAGTGAAACCAGCTATCCTTTTGATAAACGAATAGAGGAATTAATTGGGCATAAGATAGTATATAGCCATGTTATCGATGGAGCAATATTGGTACCATTCAATCATGAAGATTTAGAGTTAACTATTGGGCAAGACCTATCTATTGGTTATCAGGGACATGATACTAAGAAAGTGAGATTTTTCATTACCGAATCCTTCACATTTAGAATATTGGATCCAAGCTTAATCGTGAATTACAAATTATAATAAATGCAAGAATTAAGGCATGAACCTGTAATAATGTCATTATTATTGTGGTTTATGCCTTTTATAATAGATAGAAAGGGGGGAGAGGTTGTTTCATAATCTAATACGTTCTATTTTTTAATATTTAATATTATTGAATTCAGAAGGGGGTATTATTGGTGAAAAGATTTTTTGGGAAATTACAGAAATTAGGTAAAGCTTTAATGTTACCCGTAGCTGTATTGCCTATAGCTGGTATACTATTAAGGCTCGGGCAAGACGATGTTTTAAATATTCCATTTATTTCTGCAGCAGGGGATTCAATTTTTGGTAATCTTCCTTTGATATTTGCTATTGGTGTAGCTGTTGGACTTGCTTTTGATAATGCTGGAGCAGCAGGTCTAGCTGGTGCTGTAGGATATTTTATCCTCAGTACGGGTACTACTGTTATCAATGATAGCATTAATATGGGTGTACTTGGAGGAATTATCGCAGGTATTGTCGCTGGAAACTTATATAATAAATACCACGATGTTAAGCTTCCAGATTGGCTTGGCTTTTTTGGAGGAAGAAGATTTGTTCCTATTGTTACTGGTTTTGCATCTATTATATTGGCGGTATTATTTGGATTTATATGGCCACCTATTCAAAATGGAATAGATGCAGCAGCTAATTGGATGATAGGTGCTGGAGCAATTGGGGTATTTGCTTTTGGATTCTTAAATAGGCTATTAATACCTTTTGGATTACACCATGTTATTAATAATATAGTTTGGTTTATTTTTGGTGAATATGGAGGAAGAACTGGGGATTATGGTAGATTTTTAGCTGGAGATCCAACTGCTGGGATCTTTATGGCGGGTTTTTATCCAATAATGATGTTTGGATTAATTGGCGCTGCTTTAGCAATGTATAAAACAGCAAAACCTGAAAACAGAAAGAATGTTAGCGGTGCTTTATTTTCTGTAAGTTTTACCTCTTTTTTGACAGGAATAACTGAGCCCATCGAGTTCTTATTCATGTTTTTAGCTCCTTCTCTTTATTTCATTCATGCATTACTTACAGGCTTAGCTCTAGCTGTATCTTATTTATTAAATATTAAACATGGTTTTAGCTTTTCAGCTGGAGCAATAGATTATTTTCTATATATGAGATTGGCTACTAATGGCTGGTTATTGATACCAGTAGGGCTTGTATTTGGAATAATCTATTATTTTATATTTAGTTATGCTATTAAAAAATTGGATTTACCTACTCCTGGTAGGGTAGATGAAGAAAGCGGTGGGTTAGCTGAATTAATTGCTGATAGAGGAATAAGCGACGTAGCAATGGCTTATATAGATGCTTTAGGTGGTGTAGATAATTTAGTAGAAGTAGGATCTTGCATTACGAGACTTAGACTTACCGTTAATGACAGTTCATTGATTGATGAAGGAGAATTGAAAAAGATTGGTGCAACTAGCTTGCTGAAAGCCTCTACTAAGAATGTACAGGTTATAATAGGTACTAAAGCAGAAATAATTGCAGATGAAATCAATAAAAATATTAGGAAGCTTAAACAGCAAAACTAAATCCATAAAGAATATGGTGACTTTTTAGTCACCATATTCTTTATGACATGTAGGAGGTAGATCATGGTTAAAAGGATACTAGATTTAGATTTTTCTGATATTAAAAAGATGAGCAAAAGTGAGAAGCTTTTGAGTATCAAAAATGGCGAAGGTAGAACTATCATGTCAGAAATAGTTTGTACTTTTCCACCTATTTTAGGAGACATAAGCAATATGGAGTTAGCTGCTGCTTTTGGTGCAGATATTCTACTATTAAACTTTTATGATGTAGATAATCCAAAGGTAGAAGGTATTCCTGTCAAGGGTCCTTCTGTGGTAGAAAAGATCAGAGAATATACTGGAAGGATAATAGGGGCAAATTTGGAGCCTGTAGACCAAGCTCTATTGGTTCACGACAGGAGTACTTTGCCAAAGGGAAGGCTGGCTACAGTTGAAAATGCAATTAAACTAGTGGAACAAGGGATAGATATGGTACTTTTAACTGGAAATCCAAAGACTGGGGTTAGCAATGAAAAGATAATTCAATCTATTAGTGAGATTAAAAGAGCAGTTGGAGATGAATTGATAATAGCAGCAGGGAAAATGCATGGAGCAGGAAGCATGCAAGAAGCAGGTGCTAACATAATAACTAAGGACCTAGTAAAGAGATTTATCGATGCAGGCAGCGATATAATATTGATTCCAGCACCAGGTACCGTACCTGGAATTACTTTAGAATATGCAAGGGACTTAATTGATTTTTGTCATTCCCATAATAAATTAACTATAACTTCCATAGGTACTTCCCAAGAAGGGGCTGATGAGTGGACCATTAGGAATATTGCCATATACAACAAAATGGCAGGTACAGATATTCATCATTTAGGGGATGCGGGAATGTCACCGGGAATGGCTACACCTGAAAATATAATGATATACTCTATTGCAGTTAGAGGAAAGAGGCATACCTATCGAAGAATGGCAAGATCAGTTAATAGATAACCATTGAAGATTATAAATATAAAGGGTTTTAGTAAATAAAAGTGGGGACGCAAGCTTATTTAACAGAAGTTTATGTCCCCATTGTTTTAATTTAAGAATGGTAGAATAGAATTTTATACATTAAACCTAAATAAGACTACATCGCCATCTTGTATAATATAATCTTTTCCTTCTAGTCTAACAAGTCCCTTCTCTTTAGCTTTGGCCATTCCACCACATTCAAGAAGGTCTTTGTAATTTATGACTTCTGCTCTAATAAAACCTTTTTCCATATCGCTGTGTATTTTTCCAGCTGCTTGTGGTGCTTTAGTGCCTTTTTTAATTGTCCAGGCTCTTACTTCTTTAGGTCCAGCTGTTAGGAAGCTCATAAGCCCTAGAAGATCGTAGCTGGCTTTTACTAATCTATCTAATCCAGATTCCTTTAAACCTAATTCAGATAAGAAAATTTCTTTTTCTTCTTTACTCAATTGGGATATTTCGGCTTCTATTTTTGCTGAGAAAACGACTACCTGGGATTCTTCCTTCTTTGCATATTCTTCTACTAGATCAACATACTTGTTTTTTCCTACATCTAATAGATCTTCTTCTCCAATATTACAAGCATATAGTACAGGTTTTAAAGATAGTAACCCATAGTTTTTAATTATATTTATTTCATCATATTCCAAATTTAAACTTCTTAAAGGCTTGCCTTCTTCAATGGCTTTCTTTAATCTGTTTAATAATTCAAATTCCTTACTATATGCTTTATTTCCTTTTGCCAATTTTTCTACCTTCTGCAGCCTATTGTCTATAATTTCTAAATCCGATAACATTAGCTCTAAATTGATAATTTCAATATCATGAATAGGGTCTATTTTCCCTTCTACGTGAGTAATATTATCATCTTCAAAACACCTAACTACATGAATTAGGGATTCTACTTCCCTGATATGGGATAAGAATTTGTTTCCTAATCCTTCTCCTTTACTTGCCCCCCTTACCAGACCGGCTATGTCATAGAATTCAATGGTAGCAGGAGTTATTTTTTCTGGGTTAATAAGTCTTGCTAACAAATCCAATCTTTCATCTGGAACAGGCACTATTCCTACATTTGGCTCTATAGTACAAAATGGATAATTCTCTGCCTCTGCTTTTGCAGCAGTTAATGCGTTAAATAGAGTGCTCTTTCCAACATTGGGTAGTCCGACTATTCCTAATTTCATTATCGATCTTCCTTTCAAAACACCTTAAATTTACACAAAAAATATTATATATTATAAAACTATAAGATTCAATAAGTAGAAATTTGAATGATATTAAATAAAATTTTTGTGAATGCTAATAATAATTATAATACAAAAATTAAAAAAGAATAATGGATTACAAATTAATATTTATAGGAGGTTTTCTATGAAGGAGAAGGATTTGTTCTTTTTTAAAATATTGACTATGTTTCTTATTATAATCACTTTTACAGTTGGATGTAGTGAAGTAAAGAATGAAAATAAAATTGCAGAGGAAGAGTTAAATGTTGATGAAAAAAGTTTAAATGTGAGTGGGAAGGACAATGAAATTTTAATTCGTTCTGAGAACATTTCCGATATGGTAGTTAATTTATACGGAATAGATAATGCAACCTCTATTATATTTAACGATGTAGTCGCTATTGGGTTAGAGATGGCTGAAGGCAATACATTAACGGATGAGATAGAAAAAATGATCACCGATACGGTTTTGGAAAAGGATCCACAAATTAGACAGGTTTTAATAACTGCTAGCAAAAAGATATTTGACAAAATAGAAGACATCATATTATCTCTTATGAATGGAGATTCTTATGATAAACATGTAAAGGAGATAAATAAGATTATAGAAAAAATAAAGTAGGTGTGGATAGGTCCCAGCTTAAAGCTGGGTTTTTACATTTTGAATTAAAAATAATGTGACGAAGGACCAGTATTTAGATACAATATATTTATTGATAAAAACTTTAATATAAATAGTTATTCAAATTATGAGATTCTAGGTATAATGCAAGTTTTATGCTATACTAACTATATTGAGTAATATAAGGAAGGTGGTTGATGATGAATCCTGTTGCATTTAAGATATTTGGTATAGAAGTAATGTGGTATGGTGTACTAATATCTATAGGAGTAGTTATAGGCGCTATCTTAGCCATCAAAGAAGCTAAAAGGCAGGGAATTGATGAAGATACTATGATAGATCTCTTGCTCTATGCAATTCCAATAGCTCTAATTGGGGCGAGACTGCATTATGTTATATTTAATTGGAACTATTATAAAGACGATTTGTTAGAAATATTTAATTTTCGAGGCGGAGGTTTAGCTATACATGGTGCATTGATAGCTGCTATTATAGTTGCTATTATTTTTACTAGAAAGAAAAAGATAGATTTTTGGAAAGTTGCAGATGCTTGTGCTCCAAGTCTGATCTTAGGTCAGGCCATTGGGCGTTGGGGGAACTACATCAATCAAGAAGCTTATGGAAGGCCTACCGACTTACCCTGGGGAATAGTTATAGACGGAGTTAAAGTTCATCCTACTTTTTTATATGAATCCTTATGTAATTTTATTATATTTTTATTTCTATTATGGTATAGACGGGACAAACCTAAAGTTTCAGGAGAGGTTTTCTTATTATATTTAGCCTTATATTCTGTTATCAGATTTTTTGTGGAAGGTTTAAGAATTGACAGTTTAATGCTAGGATCTATTAGAGTGGCACAATTGATTAGTATATTAGCAATAATTGTTTCCATTTATTATTTCAAAAAGAGAAGACAAAGCAATAACTTGCAAAAATAGAGGGAAACCTCTATTTTTTTATGTTAATTTACCCAGAACGACTATCGAATTATGACGAAATTAGTCTTTTTTGGTTAAAAAATAGTACTTAAGAACTATAAATATTTGAAAAAAAAATTAAAATTGTGGCAGGAATTAATAAAATGGTATAGAATTAATAAGTAAGTGGTGGAAAGTGGTGTGAAGTGGGGTATAAGGATATAAAAGGGTAGCAAAGGGTGAATGGTATGTTCATTGGAGAATATCAACATACTATTGATAATAAAGGCAGACTAATAATGCCTTCTAAGTTTAGAGAAGGCCTTGGTCCTAATTTCATTATGACCAAGGGTCTTGATAATTGTCTTTTTGTCTACCCAATGGAAGAATGGCAGATACTTGAAAGTAAATTAAGGTCCTTACCCCTTACCAATAGAGATGCGAGAGCTTTCGTTAGATTTTTCTTTGCAGGAGCTACCGAATGTATACTGGATAAACAAGGAAGAGTACTTATACCCAGTAATCTCAGAGAACATGCACGACTGGATAAGGAAGCCATTATAATAGGTGTTGCTGCAAGAATCGAGATATGGAGTAAAGAAGAATGGATTTTATATAACGAAGATGATAGTTTAAGTTATGATAGTATAGCTGAGAAAATGGCAGATTTAGGGATTTAATAATGAGGAGTGAAAGTTTTGGAATTTAAGCATGTACCTGTTTTATTGGGAGAAGTAATAGAAGGCTTGAAAATAAAGGAAGATGGGATTTATGTAGATGGAACAATAGGAGGGGCTGGGCACTCTTTAGAAATAGTCAAAAGATTGACTACAGGGAAAATTATAGGAATTGATCAGGACATATATGCTATTAACAAGGCAAGGGAAGTGTTAAAGGATTATGATGATAAAACCATTTTAGTTCACGATAACTATGTGAACATTAGAAGTATACTTCTCGATTTAGGAATAGAAAGAGTAGATGGTATTTTATTAGATATAGGTGTTTCTTCTTATCAGTTAGACCGGGAGGAAAGGGGGTTTTCTTATAACAAAGATGCACCTCTTGATATGAGAATGGATATTAGTAAAGATTTCACTGCTTGGGATGTAGTTAACAAATATTCTCAGAATGATTTAGAAAGAATAATATGGGACTACGGAGAAGAACGTTGGGCCAAACGAATAGCAGAGTTCATAGTTATGGAAAGAAAGTTAAAGTCTATAGATACCACTTTAGAGCTAGTAGATATTATTAAAAAAGCTATACCTAAAAAAGCAAGAATGAAAGGGCATCATCCTGCCAAAAAGACTTTTCAAGCAATCAGAATAGAAGTAAATCAGGAGTTAGATGTTTTAAGACAAAGTGTAACTGATATGTGTAGATTGCTTAACAAAGGCGGAAGACTATGTATTATAACTTTCCATTCTTTAGAGGATAGAATTGTAAAGGAGGAATTTAAAGAATTAAGTAGAGACTGTATCTGTCCGCCAGGAATGCCCATATGTACTTGTAATAAGAAAAAGGAAATAAAGATAATAACTAGGAAGCCAATCGTTCCAAAACTGGATGAAATAAAAAGAAATCCAAGATCTAGAAGTTCAAAATTGCGAATAGCTGAACGGGTTTAGTTCTAAAGTAAAGGGGGTCAGAATAAATTGTTAGTAGCTAAGAAAGATTATGCTTATTATCCAGAAGAAATTGATTTTTATAGACAGCCTAATAGTAAGAGGAAGAGGAAAGCTAAAGTTACCAAAAAAAACCATGCTAGAAATAAGTTGGTAATTATTAGCATAGCAATGTTTTATTTGATCCTGGCTTTATTTATACTTTATAGATATGCTAATATTACTAAGATAAGAAATGAAATTACAGAGTTGGAGAGATATAAAATACAATTGGAACAGGAAAAGGAAATTTTAATGGCAGAATTGGAAGGAATAAAAAGCTCTTCTAGAATTGAAGAAAATGCTATATTTTTGTTAGGTATGGATTATCCAACTCAGGACCAAATAGTTTATGTGGATTTTGAAAATGAGGATTTTATGGATGAAAAAGAAGATAAAGGTAAGCTTTCTTTAATAGGAGAATTTAAAAACATAGTAAACTTGGTGTTAAATATATTCTAGGAGGGTTCAATTTGGCAGTGCCTACTAACACTAATAAAAAGAGACTAATATTTGTACTAATAGTGATTTCAATTGCTGCTTTTGCTTTAATCATTAGATTAGGATACATACAAATTGCAAGAGGAGAAGAATTGAAAAAAGGCGCTTTAGAACAATGGACAAAGGGAATAGAAATTAAATCCAAGAGAGGCACTATATTCGATAGGAATGGGAAAAAACTTGCTATTTCTGTCAGTTCTTATACCGTTTGGGCTAGTCCTGCTGATATAAAAGACCCCGACACTACTGTGAAATTAGTTGCTGAAGTATTAAATATGGATGAGGAATTAGTTTATGAGAAAATCACTAAGAAAACGAGTGTAGAAAAGATAAAGCAATGGATAAGTAATGAAGAGGCAAAGGAATTAAGAAATTTAAAATTGCAAGGTATTGAGATTGTAGATGATAATAAAAGGTATTATCCTTATGAAGATTTTGCAAGCTATATTCTTGGATTTACCGATATAGATAATTATGGCCTATATGGCATTGAACGGATGTATGACAAATATCTTACAGGTACTCCTGGCAGATGGGTAAAAATAGAAGATGCTAGAGGAAGGCAAATGCCCTATGGTGGAGAAAAGGTTTATGATGCTGAGGATGGACTAAATGTGGTTTTAACCATTGATGAGACTATTCAACATTTTGCAGAAAAGGCAGCACAAGAGTCTTTAATGACCACTAAAGCCAAAAATGTTTCCATTATTGTCATGGAGCCTAATACAGGGGATATTTTAGCAATGGCTACTTTGCCACAGTATAACCCTAATAATCCTAGAGAGCCCTTAGATGAAGAATTAAAGAAGCAATGGAAGGATTTACCTCAAGATGAATTGATGAGTAGATGGTATGATATGTGGCGTAATTTTGCAATTAATGATTCTTATGAGCCTGGTTCTACTTTTAAACTAATTACAGCAGCCGCTGCCATTGAAGAAAATGTAGCCCAAATAAATAGCAATTTTTATTGTAACGGGTTTATAAGGGATATTCCAGGTGGAATATTAAAATGTGCTCGATGGTATAATCCGCATGGTGCTCAAACCTTAAAAGAAGGTATGAATAACTCCTGTAACGTAGTTTTTGTCGATTTAGCTAGAAGATTAGGCAAAGATAAATTTTATAAATATATCAAAGCCTTTGGATTTGGTGAAAAGACTGGAATAGATTTACCGGGAGAGCAAAGTGGCATAATTCCTATTAGTACGGATGTAATAAGGGAGATCAATCTAGCTACGTTGTCTTATGGCCATGGAATAGCGGTTACTCCCATTCAATTAATCAATGCGGTTTCTGCCATCGTAAATGGTGGAAACCTTATGAAACCAAGACTTGTATCCCAATTGATCGATAATGATGGAAATGTGGTAATTGAAAATAAACCTGAGGTGATTAGACGAGTAATATCCAAAACCACCTCGGAAACTATGCTGGCAATGATGGGAAGTGTAGTGACAGAAGGAACTGGATCAAATGCTTATGTTCCAGGTTATAAAGTTGGTGGAAAAACTGGTACTGCACAGAAGATTATTGATGGTAGGTATGCTCAAGGAAAATACATAGGTTCTTTTGTAGCAGTTGCACCAGTTACAGATCCAAAGATAGTAGTTTTAGCTATTGTAGACGAGCCTGAAGGTATCTACTACGGAGGAAGCGTTGCTGCTCCGATAGCTGGTAAAGTGATTGAGGAGACATTATCATATCTAGAGGTGAAACCGGAGTATACTGAAGAAGAAAAAGAACAGTTTGAATACACTGTAGTGGTTCCAGATGTGATAAATATGAAATTGGAGGAGGCAGCAAAGATATTGTCAGAATTAGGGTTTAAATATACTACTGAATCTTTTAATATTATTGAAAATTCTATGGTAATTGACCAATTTCCTAAGCCAGGAACAGAAGTTACAAAGGGCTCTATAATAGATCTATACTTAATGGAAGAGGAGAAAAATGACAATAGAATCAATATGCCAGATCTTATTGGAAAATCAAGGGAAGAAATAATAAATATTTTGAACCAATTAGGGTTGAAATACGAGCTTAAAGGGGATGGCAAAGCAATAAAGCAAGATCCTTCACCTGGTACGGATATAGATATTAATTATAATATTAAAGTTGAATTTTCGAGTGTTAAGGAGTAATATTATTAAAGGGCGACTATTAGGTTGCCTTTTAATTCATTATATTAATAGACGAAGGCGGGATGGATTTGAAATTAATAGATATTATCAAAAACAGTAAATATGAAGTATTAAAGGGCAATTTAGGGATGGATATTTCAGGAATAGAACATGATTCTCGAAAAGTGACTAAAGGAAATATGTTTATTGCAATTAATGGATTTACTGTAGATGGACATAATTATATTGGAGAAGCAATTGAAAAGGGAGCAAATTGTATTGTTGTTGAGAAAGATGTTCCCATTGTTGAATGCAATATTACTGTAATTAAGGTACCTAGTACAACTGATGCTTTAGCACAATATGCAGCAAAGTATTATGAAGAGCCATCAAAAAAAATAAAAATAATAGGTGTTACAGGCACTAATGGTAAGACTACCACTACTTATTTGTTAAATAGCATATTTAGTGTAAATAACAATAAAGCGGGGATAATAGGAACATTAGGAGCCTTAATAGATGGAAAGCTTATAAAAATTGCAAATACAACTCCAGATGCTTTGACAATTCAGGAACATTTAAAGGCAATGGTGGATTCAAAAACTGAATACTGTATGATGGAAGTTTCTTCCCATTCTTTAGATTTAAATAGAGTGGAATGTATAGATTTTCAGGTAGGAATATTTACAAATCTTACTGAAGATCATTTAGATTACCATCAAAATATGGAGAATTATTATCACAGCAAGCTTAAATTGTTTTATAAGACTAATAGATTTAATATAATAAATGGAGACGATAAATATGGCAGAAGATTATTAGATGACATAAAGAATTCCATACCTATTATTACATATGGTTTAGATGAAAAATGGGATATCTATGCAAATGAAATCCGTTGTCACGGTAAAGGAGTCGACTTTATATTAAATACTCCGAAGGGTTCTATACCTGTTAATATGAAATTATTAGGGAAATTTAACGTCTATAATGCATTGGCAGCAGCTTCATGTGCCTTTCAATATGGTTTAGACCTATCCACCATTAAGAAAGGAATTGAGGCCCTATATGGAATTAAGGGAAGATTTGAGGCTGTACCAATTGATAAAGATTTTAACGTTATTATAGACTTTGCCCACACTCCTGATGGATTGGAAAAAGTATTGACCACCATAGACCAGTTTGCAGAAGGTAAGAAAGTGGTTGTATTTGGAGCTGGCGGTAACAGGGATAGATCTAAAAGACCAATTATGGGGGAGACGGTAGCAAAACACGCAGATTTATGCATTGTTACTTCAGATAATCCACGATTTGAGGACCCAGATAAGATTATAGAGGATATCTTAATCGGAGTAAAAAGGGTAAATGGTAATTATGTAGCTATTACTGATAGGAGAGAAGCTATAGAATATGCATTAAGAAATGCACAACCTAAGGATATAATTTTATTGGCAGGAAAGGGACATGAAACCTATACTATAATTAAAGATAAGGTAATACCTTTCGATGAAAAGGAGATAGTTTATGATATATTAAATACTTTAGAGAAATAAAGCAGCATGTACCAGAGAGGAGAAAATAAGAATGGTTGAATATATAGATATTATCAGGGCAGTAATTATTTCTTTTGTAATAACCCTTATATTAGGGCCCATTGTAATTCCCATATTAAAAAAGCTAAATATTGGTCAAAATGTACGGGAGGACGGACCAAAAACCCATCTAAAAAAAACCGGAACTCCTACCATGGGAGGAATAATGATTGTAATTGCTTTGTTAATAGCAACAATGAGTTCAGGTCTATTAAATAATGATATGTATGTATTGTTAATGTCTACAGTTGGATTTGGACTTATTGGGTTTATTGATGACTATATGAAAATAGTGAATAAAAGGTCTTTAGGATTAAAGCCCTATCAAAAGTTGATGGGGCAAGTGATTTTGGCAGTAATGTTGGCTGTTTACCAGTCTAATACTTCCGTATTAGGGACTAAGGTAATTATCCCCTTTCTATCTAGTAGATATTTAGATTTGGGAATACTGTATGTGCCTTTTATAGCTTTTGTAGTAGTGGGAACTGTAAATAGCGTAAATTTAACAGATGGATTAGATGGATTGGCTTCAGGGATTACATTAATAGTTCTATCCTTTTTTGGGTTAATAGCTCTTAATTGGGGGATGGATAGTATATCGATTTTTTCAGCTTCCCTAGCTGGAGCTTGTTTAGGTTTTCTAATATTCAATTCTCATCCAGCAAAAGTATTTATGGGAGATACTGGTTCTATGGCTTTAGGTGGTGCTGTATCTGCTGTAGCCATATTGTTAAATCTCCCCCTGTTAATTCCCATTGTTGGCGGAATATACTTTGCTGAAGCATTATCGGTAATCATTCAAGTTACTTCCTATAAGCTTACTGGTAAAAGAGTCTTTTTAATGAGTCCCTTACATCACCATTTTGAACAAAAGGGGTGGAAGGAGACTAAAGTTGTAATTGTGTTCTGGACTACTACAGTTATATTGAGTCTTATAGGTGTAGCAAGTTTACATTAAATTGGAAGGTAAGGTGTAAATATATGGAATTTAAAGACAAAAATATACTAATATTAGGTCTAGGAATAAGTGGGATTTCAACTGCTAAAGCTTTGTATAAATTGGGAGCTAGAATAACTGTCAGTGATTTAAGGAAAGAAGATGAGTTAAAGGAAAATATTTCTCAAATAGAGGGTTTGAACATAGATTTACTTCTTGGGACTAATGATGTACCACTAGACGATATAGATTTAATCGTAAAGAGCCCTGGAATTCCTTTAAATATTGATATTTTAAAAAAGGCTTATAAAAAGAATATTCAGGTTGTTACAGATTTGGAATTAGCTTATAAAATAAATCCCAACGCTAATCTAATTGTAATTACTGGAACTAATGGAAAGACTACTACCACTACCTTGGTAGGAGAATTTTTCAAAAAAGCTGGTTATACTACTCATGTGGTCGGAAATATTGGTGTTGGGCTATTATGGAATTTAGTAAATTCCAATGAAGAGGACATATTTGTTATTGAAGCTAGCAGTTTCCAACTAGAAAATACTATGGATTTTAAGCCTAAGGTAAGCCTTATACTTAATATTACTCCTGATCACTTAAACTGGCATAATACACTGGAAAATTACATAAAGGCTAAGAAAAAAGTATTTATTAATCAAGGAAAAAATGAATTTACCATTTTAAATTATGATGATCAATTATTGAGAAAGATGGAAGGGGAGGTTAAATCCAATTTAATTTGGTTTAGCGTAGACAATATTCTTACTAAGGGAGTTTATACACAGGATGACTACATCGTTATAAATGATGGCGTTAAAACTCATAAAGTTATCAAAAGTGAAGATGTAAAAATCCTAGGAAAACACAATTTAGAAAATGCTCTTGGGGCTGTGGCTATCGGTTGGATTATGGGATTGGATGTAGATATTATGAAGGAAGTATTATCTGAATTTCCAGGAGTAGAGCATAGAATTGAATATGTAACCACCATTAAAGGTGTAAATTTTTATAATGATTCAAAGGGAACTAATCCCGATGCAAGCACTAAAGCCATTGAAGCCATTAAACCTCCCATCATATTAATTGCAGGCGGTCAAGACAAAGGTAGTGATTTTGAAGATTTCATACTTGCTTTTAATGATAAGGTTAAAACTCTAATATTATTGGGAGAAACCAAGGAAAAAATAAAGAATACTGCTCTAAAATTAGGATTTAATAATATATATATAGTAAATAATATGGAGGAAGCGGTAAATAAAAGTTTTGAGGTATCAGAGAGTGGAGATAATGTGTTGTTATCGCCTGCATGTGCTTCATGGGATATGTATTCAAGCTTTGAAATGAGAGGAGAAGATTTTAAAAGAGCCGTTTACCGTTTGAAGGAGGAATAAAATGGCAAAAAAGGTAAAAAAGAAGGCCTGCGACTTTATCTTATTGTTGACTACCTTACTTCTAGTGTTTATTGGAATAATCATGGTTTTTAGTTCATCTTGGCCTGAGGGCATAAGGATGAATGATGGCTACTATTTTTTACGAAAGCAGATTATTTCTGCTTTGGTAGGTTTTGTAGGAATGCTATTTTTTATGAATTTTGACTATAGATTTATTTATAGGCTTTCAAAGTTAATTTACCTTTTTTCGATAATAAGCGGTCTTTTAATTTTTACCCCGTTAGGAGTGGTAAAAAAAGGAGCTAGAAGATGGATTAATTTGGGTTTTGCTACCTTCATGCCATCAGATATAATTAAATTAGGTTCTATTATATTCCTAGCTGCTTTTCTTTCCAAAAGAAAGGATACCATAAGGGAATTTAAAAAGACTACAATTCCTACTATCATGATCATTGGATTATCTTGTGGGCTCATATATCTCCAAAAGGATTTAGGAACGACTGTAACTTTAGGGGCAACCTTAGTGAGTATTTTTTTTGTTGCAGGTATGAAAATCAGCCATTTAATCCTCATGGCTATTGGAGCTATTGTAGGCCTTGTACTGGCAATTTTTACTGGAGATAATGAATATCGTATCAGGAGAATAGTAGCCTTTTTAGATCCTTTTGCTGATAAAGCTGATTCAGGATGGCAGGCAGTCCAGTCCTTATATGCGTTAGGTTCTGGAGGATTATTTGGATTAGGGCTAGGAAAAAGCAGACAGAAATTTTTCTATATACCAGAGCCCTATAATGATTTTATATTTGCAATAATAGGAGAAGAATTAGGTTTTTTGGGTACATTGACTGTTATACTATTGTTTATGATCATAATATGGAGGGGCATTAGAATAGCTCTAAACACTGAAGACCTGTTTGGCTGTCTACTTGCAACAGGCATCGTTTCTTTGATTACCGTTCAAACTTTAATACATATTGCAGTAGTCACTTCAACCATACCAACAACTGGTATTCCTTTACCATTGATCAGTTATGGAGGTACTTCATTAGTACTTTATATGTCTGCAATAGGTATTCTTCTTAATATATCAAGACATGTAAAAGTGGATGGGAGTTGAAATTATGAAATATCTAATAGCAGGAGGAGGTACTGGAGGACATATATATCCAGCATTAGCAATTGCTTGGGAAATAAAGAATAGAGACCCTAATGCAGAAATACTATATGTTGGGACTGAGAAAGGCCTTGAAAGTGAGTTGGTACCAAGAGAGGGCTTTACATTTAAAACTATTCGGGTTATGGGATTTCCACGAAAGATTGGTTTAAACTCGCTAAAAGCAACTAAAGAATTGTTTCTGGGCCTTATGGATGCAAATAAGATTATAAAAGAATTTATGCCTGATGTAGTAGTTGGAACAGGAGGGTATGTTTGCGGGCCAGTGGTATATATGGCAGCTAAAAAAAGGATCCCAACCCTTATCCATGAACAGAATGTCTTTCCTGGCATAACTAATAAAATTTTGGCCAAATATGTTAATAAGATATTAGTCACCTTTGAGGAATCGAAAAAGTATTTTAAATATCCAGAAAAGGTAATAGTGACTGGAAACCCTATAAGAGACAATATATTAAAGGTCGATAAAAAAAAGGCGTATATAGAATTAAATATAAATCCTGATATCCCTTTTATACTTTCCTTTGGAGGTAGTGGAGGTCAGAAAAAGTTAAATGATGCCATGTTCCATGTGATAAAGAAAAACACATCTAATTATAATATACAGATTCTCCATATTACTGGAAAAAGATTTTACCATGATTTTATAAATAGAGTTAAAAAAGACAATTTAAATATTGGAAATAATATAAGGATTATGCCATATTTTTATGAAATGCCTAAAGGACTTAATATTGCAGATTTAGTAATTACAAGTGCTGGGGCTATTACTCTAGCGGAAATTTCTGCTATAGGTATAGCAAGTATATTAATCCCCAAGGGATATACTGCTGAAAATCATCAGGAATATAATGCAAGGGCTTTTGAAAGAGAAAAGGCTTCCCACGTTATTCTTGAAAAAGATTTAACGGGGGAGAACCTTAATGTGGCAATTGAGGACCTTATAAAGGACAAAAAAAGATTAAAGGAGATGGCCAATAGAAGCAGGTCTTTAGGAAAAATTGATGCAACTAAAAAAATAGTTGACATAATAGAGGGATTAATTGGATAAGATTATGTCACACTTCCAAATATTATGCATAATATAGTCATATACGTCTGTATAGTCATATTTGGAGGTGCGATAATGGGGAAAATAGTTGTTATTGGAGGCAACAGGTTAACTGGGGAGGTAAGCGTAACAGGTGCTAAAAATGCGGTTTTACCCATTTTAGCTGCTACTGTTATTGGAGGGAATGAAAGTACTATATTTAACGTTCCAAAACTAAGAGATGTAGAAGTAATGGAAAAAATACTGATCTCCCTTGGGTGTAAAGTAAAAAGGCTAGATAGAATGATGTGGGTTGATTCTAAATCATTAAATAGTGTTAAAATACCAGAAGAACTAGTAAGGGAAATGAGATCATCCATAATACTTATGGGGGCTATGTTGTCTAGAACCGGGGAAGTGATTATCAGTTATCCTGGTGGCTGTGAAATTGGACCAAGGCCAATCGATTTGCATCTTAAAGCATTAAGGGAGTTAGGAGCAGATATAGTGGAATCCCATGGATTTATATATTGCAAGACCAAAGAATTAAAGGGCTGTGAAATTCAACTTGATTATCCGAGTGTGGGAGCTACAGAAAATATTATGTTGGCGGCAGTAAAAGCGAAAGGTACTACCATTATTAGAAATGCTGCAAGAGAACCTGAAATTGTAGATTTACAAGATTATTTGAATAAAGCTGGTGCAAAGATTAGCGGAGCAGGTACTAGCGTTATAATAATCGATGGAGTGAAAGAACTAAAAGACGTAACTCATAATACCATGCCGGACAGAATAGTAGCAGGAACCTATATGATAGCTTCTGCTATAACAGAAGGAGAAATAGTGATTAAAAATATAATAATCGATCATTTGCAAGCTATAATAGCCAAATTAAGAGAAGCTGGTTGTTTGATATACACAGATAATAATTCTCTAAAGGTAATAGGTCCAAAAAGGATAAACTCCATTGAGATGATTCAGACATTGCCCTATCCTGGTTTCCCCACTGATATGCAAGCTCAAATGATGGCATTATTAAGTATAGCAAATGGAACGAGTATTATTTCCGAAACGGTATTTGAAAATAGGTTTAAACATGCGGAGGAGTTAATTAGAATGGGTGCAAATATTAAAATTTTTGGGAAAGTAGCTATTATAAAGGGTGTAAAGGAATTAACTGGTGCGAAAACTACTGCGAAGGATTTAAGGGGAGGAGCATGTTTAATACTGGCTGGTTTAGCTGCTAAGGGTGTTACTGAAGTAGAAAATATGTACCATATTGAAAGAGGATACGAAGATTTTCATATTGAATTGGAAAAGCTAGGTGCCAATATTAAGAAGGTTGAATAACAGCAGCTTATGCTGCTATAATAGCTTTGGACAAGCATATAGGTGATTATAATGAAAAGGGATAGAAGGTCAAAACTAAAGAAGAAAAGAAGAAAAAGAATATTGAAGCTATTCATGCTCATTCTAATTGGAATCATCATTTATCTTTTTATATTTAAAACGGATATTTTTAATATAAAAAGAATTGAAGTAATTGGCAATAAAAATTTAAAGAAAGACCAGGTAATAAAAGCGTCCTTGTGCAATATAGGTGAGAATATATTCAATATTAGCAAGAAAAATGGGGAAGCTAGTTTAAAAAGATTATCTTATATCAAAGAAGCAAACATTAAAAGAAAATTACCAGACAAAATAGTTATAGAGATCGTTGAAAGAAAAGAGATTGCCATAATTCCTTATATAGGTTCTTATATTTATATAGATGATGAAGGATATGTGTTGAAAATAGAAGAGCAAAATGATGAAGTTGATCTTCTTAGAATAGATGGTATAAAATTAGAGAATCCAATCGAAGGAGATAATCTATTTCATACATTAGCAGATGAAGAAATGGTGGTTTTTTTTAACTATAGCAACTCATTAAATCTTATATCGTTAATGAAACGTGTAGATTTTGCCGATAAAACTAATGTAGTAATAGAATTAAAAAATGGTGTTAAAGTTGCATTTGGTTTACTTGATAATGTAAAATATAAATTAAGGTTCCTTAATAAAATAATTAATGATATAGAAGAAAAGGGTATAAATGCTAGACATATATTGTTCAATAAAGGTGATAATCCGATAGTAGTTACAGACGATAGGTAGGGGGAGATTTATGAAAAGTAGAACTGGACAATTTGCAATTACTATAGTGTCCTTATTATTAGGTATTATATTAGCTATTCAATTTAAAACCGTTAATAAAACCGTTGGCGAAGGGGTTTTGCCAGTTCAAAGGGCTCAGCAGTTAGCATTAGACCTGAAAAAGGTTCAGGAGGAAAGAGATGCAGCTATTAAAGCGTTAAATGAAGCTGAAAACAAGATTAAGCAGTATGAAAAAGGCGAAGCGGACAATAATGTGTATGTTGAAAATCTTTATAAGGATTTGGAAAAGTACAGAATTTTAGCAGGTTACGTAGATTTAGAAGGACCGGGTATAGTATTGGAGATCCAAGAACCGCCTGCAGATGTACAATTTGGAATAGAGTATAGTATAGTTGATGATTTGGACTTAATTCTTCAAACCATAAGCGTTTTAAATGCAGCCCAAGCTGAGGCCATTTCCATAAATGATCAAAGATTTACTGCCTATACTGAAGTAGAGAGGGCAGGAAACCATATTGAAGTCAATGGAGTTTCTATTAGTTCTCCAATAGTCATAAAGGCCATTGGTGATCCTGATACTTTGGAGTCTGCACTGTCTATTAAGA
Source organism: Tepidimicrobium xylanilyticum (assembly GCF_900106765.1). Lineage (NCBI taxonomy): Bacteria > Bacillati > Bacillota > Tissierellia > Tissierellales > Tepidimicrobiaceae > Tepidimicrobium > Tepidimicrobium xylanilyticum. Next base: position 66,459 of record NZ_FNNG01000002.1, on the reverse strand, counting down.
GAGGTATAGTATGGACCCTTAAATATTATGATTATAATGTTCATTTATCCAAAGAAAAAAATGTAAGGATTCCTAAGTATAGAAAATTAATCGAGTTCGTGTATTCCAAACCGGTAGAAGATGAGGTTAATTAGATTGGAGGATCAAAATGAAAAAATTGAATAAGGCCAATCTAATAGTTTTTGCTTTCTCCATATTAATAGGGATCTTCATTGCAATACAACTCAAGCAAAATGTAGAATATTTTGCTCCGGTGACTTTAGATTCCATACAAACTATGAAAAATGAAATTAATGCTATCAATAAGGAAATTGAAGAATTGAATAAGATGCTAGAGGATAAGCAAGCTCAAATTGAGATGTTGGAAAGTATAGCTAGTGGTGATGAAAATATTATAGATATCTTAAAATCAGAACTTGAAAAGAATAAATTGGTTGCTGGATTCAAAAAGGTTCAAGGACCAGGCATAATAATACGAATGGAAGATAATATGTCAGAGGATGCTTTTGGTCAGGAGCACGATCTAGATATAATACACGATACAGATGTTTTAAGGATAATAAACGATTTGAGAGCTGCAGGTGCAGAAGCCATAAGTATTAATGAACAAAGGGTATTATCTACATCAGAAATTAAATGTGGTGGACCTATTATAAGGATAAATGGAAGAAGCGTAGCAACCCCATTTTATATTAAGGCAATAGGGGATCCTAAGTTGTTAAATGCAGCAGTAAATGCACCTAATACCTATGGATATGCCCTAAGAACGATAGATCAGTTAAATATTGAAACTAGTATTGAAGACAATATCATAATCCCAGAATATAGGGGGATTGCTAGCTTTAGATATGCGAAACCAATAAGAGAAGGTGATTAATATGTTTTTTGCTTCAATTGGTATATTAATTGGTATAGCCATAGGACTCTTATTGCCATATACTTACAATGTGCAATATTCATTATATATTTCTGTTGCTATATTAGCTTGTTTGGATTCAGTATTTGGAGGTATAAGAGCAAACCTAGAGGATAAATTTGATTTAGGAATTTTTATGTCTGGATTTTTTGGAAATGCCATTTTAGCAGCTTTTCTAGCATATATTGGAGATTGGTTAGGAGTACCACTATATTATGCAGCAATATTTACCTTTGGCAGTAGGCTATTTGAAAATTTTGCAAGTATAAGAAGGATTTTAATTAATAAGAGGTTTAGAAAAAGTGAATGAGTTTTAAATTAATACTTCCTGTTAGTTATAATTGGATTTAGTTAAAGAACTAGTCTGTGATATTATGGATGTTAAGAAAATTTTAAAGGGGGTTAGTTGTATGTTTGATTTTGATGTTGAAGCTGAAGAATTTGCAAAGATCAAAGTAGTTGGTGTTGGTGGTGGAGGGAACAATGCTGTAAATAGGATGATAGAATGTGGTGTTAGAGGTATTGATTTTATAGCAATTAATACCGATAGACAGGCTTTAAATTCTTCTAGAGCAGAATTAAAATTACAGATTGGGGAAAAATTGACTAAAGGGTTAGGAGCGGGGTCTAATCCTGAGATTGGAATGAAAGCAGCAGAAGAGAGCAGAAATGAAATTACAGAAGTTTTAAAGGGTGCTGATATGGTATTTATTACTGCAGGTATGGGTGGAGGGACAGGTACTGGTGCAGCTCCAATTATTGCAGAAACTGCAAAGGAGTTAGGAATATTAACTGTAGGAGTAGTTACTAAACCCTTTACCTTTGAGGGAAGAAGAAGGCAAATGCATGCAGAAAAGGGCATAGAAGAGTTAAAGGAAAAAGTAGATACTTTGGTAACCATACCAAATGATAGATTGCTCCAAGTAGCAGAAAAGAAGACTACAATGGTACAAGCTTTCTTAATGGCTGATGAAGTACTTAAACAGGGAATACAAGGCATATCAGATTTAATTGCCGTTCCTAGCTTAATCAATTTAGATTTTGCTGATGTTAAGACTATAATGTATAATAGAGGCATTGCTCATATGGGTATTGGTATTGCTTCTGGTGAAAATAGGGCAATAGATGCTGCTAAATTAGCTATTAAAAGTCCATTGTTGGAAACTTCTATAGATGGGGCTAAAGCAGTTTTATTGAATATAACTGGTGGAGATGATTTAGGACTATTTGAAATCAATGAAGCAGCTGATTTAATTAGACAGTCTGTTGATGAAGATGCTATTATAATTTTTGGTGCTGGAATCGATGAATCATTAAAAGATGAAATAAAAATAACAGTAATTGCGACAGGTTTTGATGATGAAAAAAGGCGAAAGACAAGTAAGTCTTTTGAGCTTGATATTGATTCTGAAAGCGCTATGACTAAAGAATTCGATTTAGATGATCTGGATATCCCGCCTTTTTTAAGGAGGAAAAATAAATAGTTTTTCATTTCTATATGTCAAAAAACGTTTCTCAATAATGAGATACGTTTTTTTTGTGTTTTAAATAATGACAAATTATTACTTAAGAATAATATATAATAGACATAAATAAAGGATTCTTTGAATAAGCTTTAGTATAGGGGATCCTTAAAGGGGGAGGTATTCCGTTGTATGTATATGTTGAATACCTAATAATAGAAAATATAATTATAAACTTCATTATATTATATGTGACGGATATGATTACCAGAACTAAAACTAGTAAATTAAGGTTATTAATAGCTTCCTTATTAGGTTCCATATATACTCTAATTGTTTTTTTTCCTAATCTACAGTTTATGGGACGATTTCTAATTAAGTTTTCAGTTTCAATACTCATGATAATTGTTGCTTATAATCCTGATAGGTTTAGGGAGTTTTTAAAACAACTATCAACATTTTATCTTATTTCCTTTGCTTTTGCTGGTACAATAATTGGAATATTTTACATATTAAAAAGCAAAGTAAGTTTATCCAATTTCACCTTTAAAGACCATAACGAGTTATTTAAATTTTTGATATTGGGCATTGGATTGGCAATAATTTTAATTAGAAGCATTCTAAAGAATCATTTTATTAAAATCAACAAAGATAATTGCTTAACTAAGATATCCATTAATTTGAATAATAAAAAGGTTCATTTGACAGCTTTAGTGGATACTGGAAATTCACTAAAGGAACCAATAACCCAGAAACCTGTAATAATAGCAGAATATAATGCTTTAAAAGAAATATTGCCAGATCTAGTAAAAAAAATTTATAGTGAAAATAAAGAATTAGACTTAAACTATGTTGCTAATATTATGGAAAAGTTAGGGGATCAAGTGAAATTGAGATTAATACCCTTCAAATCTTTAGGGAATGATAATGGAATATTAATTGGGTTTGTACCAGATAGCATAAATATATATCTGGACGATAGGGCGAGGGAAATGACAGACGATATAGTCGTGGCCATATATAATAATAAATTATCCGTAGATGAGAGGTACAATGGATTACTGCATCCAGAATTATTAGGTTAAGGGGGAAAAGCTTTGAAGAGGTTAAGTATTAAATTGAAATTATTCTATTATAAACTATTAGTTAGGTTAAGGTTTCCAGATCCAGTATATTATATAGGTAGTGGAGAAGTTCTTCCACCGCCATTAAAGCCAGAGGAAGAAAGTTATTTTCTCAACAGAATGAAGCATGACGACAGTATCAAAGGTGTTTTAATAGAGAGAAATTTAAGATTGGTAGTCTATATTGCAAGAAAATTTGAAAATACAGGTATCTGCATTGAAGATCTAATATCTATAGGGACTATTGGGTTGATAAAGGCTGTAAATACTTTTAATCCAGATAAAAATATTAAACTTGCTACTTATGCTTCAAAATGTATTGAGAATGAAATTCTTATGTATCTGAGAAGAAATAATAAACTTAGGTCTGAGGTATCTTTAGATGAACCTTTGAATGTAGATTGGGATGGGAATGAGTTGCTCCTATCAGATATATTGGGAACAGAAGGGGATACGATTTTTAAGCTCCTTGAAGACGAAGTAGATAAGCAATTGCTAAATCAAGCCATAGAAAAACTTTCTGGAAGGGAGAAGATAATAGTAGAATTGCGTTTTGGTCTAAAAAATGGTAAGGAGAGGACACAAAAGGAGGTTGCAGATATATTAGGTATTTCGCAATCCTATATATCTAGGCTAGAAAAGAGAATAATTAAACGATTGAAAAAGGAAATAGTAAAACTAATGTGACAGAATGTATTTCTGTCACTTGTTTTTTAATATAAATGGTAGGAATGGATATTATTGTTAAATCAAAATTGAATAAAATAGATTATAGGAGGCAATAATTCTATATGAAAAGGGGCAAAACATGTAGAAAGGAATGAAGAAAGTGCATAACAACAAGGTGGAGATTTGTGGAGTGAATACTTCAAAACTACCAGTGCTTACAAATGAGGAGATGCAGGAGTTATTCGTAAAAATAAAAAATGGAGATATGAAGGCTAGGGAAAAGTTTATAAACGGGAACTTAAGATTAGTTTTAAGCATTATTCAGCGATTTAATAGACGTGGAGAAAATGTAGACGATTTATTTCAAGTAGGGTGCATTGGACTAATAAAGGCTATAGACAATTTTGATTTGAGTCAGAATGTTAGATTTTCTACCTATGCAGTGCCAATGATAATCGGAGAAATTAGAAGGTATTTAAGGGATAATAATTCAATACGAGTTAGTCGGTCCTTAAGGGATATAGCTTATAGGGCTTTGCAGGCTAGAGACCAACTAGTTAATAAAAACCTTAAGGAGCCAACCATCACTGAAATAGCAGAAGAATTGAATCTTCCAAAAGAAGAAGTAGTTTTTGCCCTAGATGCAATACAAGAACCGATATCCTTATTTGAACCTGTTTATCACGATAGTGGAGATGCTATATATGTGATGGATCAGGTTAAGGATGAGAAATCTGAAGATGAAGTATGGCTTCAAGGGATTGCAATTAAGGATGCAATAAATAAACTGAATAAGAGGGAAAAGCTCATATTAAATCTTAGGTTTTATGAAGGAAAGACTCAGATGGAGGTAGCAGAGGAAATTGGGATTTCCCAGGCTCAAGTTTCGAGACTTGAGAAAAATGCTTTAAAACAGATGAGAAAATTAATTTAATAAAACATTACCCCACAAATCTATGCATATTTCCATTACTGATTTAAATATAAATATATAAGGAATATATGGGAAGAGGTGGGGTAATGATCAATTTATCTGAGATGAGAGAAAAGGAAGTCATAAATATTAAAGATGGGGCAAAAATGGGATATATATATGATTTTGAACTAGATTTGGAGAATGGCAGAGTAGTGGGAATTATTATACCTGGTCCTGGAAAGGTATTAGGCTTGTTTGGTAAGAATAAGGATTTAATGATAGAATGGAAAAACATAGTACGAATTGGTACCGATGCCATTTTAGTTGATATAGGTACAGAAGAATAATATCTTATTAGACAATTGAATAGCTATATATTATAATCGAATTAGATGAATTGGGGGTGGATAGATGAATTGTCCATTTTGCAATTACCAGGAAACAAAGGTTGTAGATTCAAGGCCTACTGATGAAGGACAAGCCATCCGAAGGAGAAGGGAATGCTTAAAATGCTCAAAAAGATTTACAACATATGAAAAGATTGAAAGAATTCCTTTAATAGTCGTTAAAAAGGATGGGAATAGGCAAACCTATGATAGGAATAAGATATTAAATGGTATATTAAAAGCCTGTGAGAAAAGGCCTGTTCCATTAGAGGTAATTGAAGATATGGTGAATGAAATTGAAAAAGAATTATACAATTCGATGGAAAAAGAGGTAACTACTCAGTATATTGGAGAGTTAGTTATGGATAAATTGAAGACAGTTGATGAAGTATCTTATGTAAGATTTGCTTCCGTTTATAGGCAATTTAAAGATATAAATACATTTATGGATGAATTAAAAAAATTATTAAACGAAAACTAATTCAAGAGGTGGATGATGATAAAAATTAAAAATCATGACCATAAAGCAATATACTATCAATTTGAAAGATTTAACGAGTTAAACTATATTAGTCATCTGTTTACAACTAAAATAGGCTGGGGGGATTCTAAAATAGATATACTTTCAGATATATTAGATGTGGCTAGGGACAGAATTATAAGCGTTAAACAAGTTCATGGTACCGATATTCTGATCATAGGAAGGGAATTTGATAATGTTGAAATATCGAAGACTAGTGCAGATGGTTTAATTACCAATATACCTAATATAGTATTAACTACATATCATGCTGATTGTGTTCCCTTATTTTTCATAGATTTGACTAATAAAGTTGTTGGACTCGCTCATGCAGGCTGGAAAGGTACTTTTGAAAATATAGCAGGTAGAATGTTGGATAGGATGAAAGAAGTGTATGGTTCAGATTATAGGGAAATTTTAGTTGGAATAGGACCATCAATTGGTTCTTGCTGTTATGAATTTGGTGAAGACCTAGCAGATAAGTTTGATGAAAGGTATAAAGAATTTTCTAATATAATAGAACAAAAAGACGGTAAATTATACCTCGATTTGTGGAAACTAAATTATCTACTGCTTACAATTAAGGGTATTCCTGAGAGAAACATTATTTTATCAAATATTTGTACTAGTTGTAATACAGAAGTGTTTTATTCTTATAGGAAGGAAAAGGGAACTAAGGGAAGAATGATTGCAGCTATAGGTTTAGTTTAATTTATGATAATTATTACAGAGGATGATAACATGAGGGAAAAGGATTTTAATTATATCGTATTGCAAAATATTTTGCATAATATAGATATAGGCATACATGTAATAGATAAAAATAGGAAAACAGTGCTTTATAATAAGGCGATGGCTAAATTAGAGGGCTTGAGTATAGACCAAGTCCTTAATAAGGATTTGTTGGAATTATTTCCTAGTTTAAACGAGGAAACTTCAACATTAATTAAAGTTTTGACTACTCGAGAGCCTATATTGGAAAAAACTCAAATCTATATAAATTTTAAGGGACAGAATATAACCTCATTGAACTCAACTATTCCTCTATTTTATAAAGGGGAAATAATTGGAGCTATGGAAATAGCAAAGGATATTACCTATATTAAAAAATTATCGGACAAGTTAATGGACTTGCAAAGGGAATTAAAAGGGGGCAAGGAAAAGTATAATAGTAATGGTAGCATAAAAAGATATACCTTTGAGGATATAATTGGGAAAAATAAAAAAATAGTTGAAGCTATTGAAATAGCTAAGAGAACCAGTACTTCACCTTCATCAGTGTTAATTTATGGCGAAACTGGAACTGGAAAGGAATTGTTTGCTCAGAGTATCCATTACGATGGAAATAGAAGAAACAAACCCTTTATTGCTCAAAATTGTGCTGCAATCCCGGAAACTCTTTTGGAAGGGATCCTTTTTGGAACTGAAAAAGGTGGTTTTACCGGTGCTGTTGAAAGGGAAGGGATTTTCGAGCAAGCTCATGGAGGTACTCTCCTGTTAGATGAGATTAATTCTATGTCCTTAAATCTTCAGACAAAATTGTTGAGAGTACTTCAGGAAGGATATATAAGGCGAATCGGTGGGACTAAAGATATACCCATAGACGTTAAAATAATAGCTACTACTAACGAGGACCCTTTAGAGAGTGTTAAAAAAGGAACTATAAGAAAAGACTTATATTATAGGTTGAATGTGGTATACATTCACATTCCTCCTTTAAGAGAGAGAACTGATGATATTATTAGCCTAACAAACCACTTTATAAATAAATACAATATGGTATTAAATAGGAATATTACTGATATAGATGGAGAAGTTTTAAATCTTTTTTTTAACTATTCTTGGCCAGGAAATGTTAGAGAGCTAGAGAATACCATCGAAGCGGCTATGAATTATGCTTCGATGAACAGAACCGTTTTAAGAAAAGAAGATTTTAAATCGACTAATATATTTGATAATAGCCGTATAAATGATTTTCAAAAGCCTTTGGATGTTGCATTACCCGAATACTTAGAAGGAATCGAAAAGGAAATTATTAGAAAATCCTTAGATGCTAATGATTATAATATTTCTCAAACAGCCAAAGCTTTAGGCATAAAGAGACAAACATTACAGTATAAGATAAAAAAATATTATGAGTAGCAAATTATTTTGCGAGACGATGCAAAAATATTTGCTATTCATTCGTTTGGAGGAGAAAAAACAGGAGAATTTTCAGAGAAAAACCACTTATTTCATATATAAATATTGGCAAGGTTTTTGCTTGTATAATTTTGCAAGAAAAAATATATAAACTAATTTTGGAGGTGTATGTATGAGAAAGGAAAATATAAAGGTGATAATTTGGGGATTAGGAGCCATGGGAAAAGGTATGGCAGAAATGCTTTTAAACAAGAAAGGTGTTGAAATTGTAGGGGTAGTGGGAAGAACCCATCGATTAGGGAAGAGCATGTATGATTATTTAGATGTGGAAAGAGGAGATAGACCAGATATAATAATTGGAGAGTATGATAAAGTGATTACCGAAAAAGCTGCAGATGTAGTTATAATTGCTACAGATTCCTTTACAAGGGACAATTTTGAAAAGATCAAATATTGTTTGGAAAGAAAGATTAATGTGATTTCCACTGCGGAAGAAATGGCATATCCTCAAGCTCAAGAGCCAGAACTAGCTAAAGAGTTGGATAGAATAGCTAAAGAAAATGGAGTAACAGTTTTGGGAACAGGTATTAATCCAGGTCTAATAATGGACTTATTGGTTATTGCTTTAACTGGTGCATGTATAGAAGTGGAAAGCATAAGAGCTGAGAGGGTTAATAATCTATCGCCTTTTGGACCAGCAGTCATGGAGGGACAAGGTGTTGGATTGACTGTTGAGGAGTTTAACAATAGGGTAAAAGAAGGCACTTTAGCAGGGCATGTAGGCTTTCCAGAGTCCATTAGAATGATTGCTGATGCCATAGGCTGGAAGCTAAGCGATGAAGTGGAATTAATTAGAGAGCCAATAGTATCTAAAGTTTACAGAAAGGCACCTCATGCTGAAGTCCAGCCAGGGAATGTAGCTGGTTGTAATATGAAGGGTTTTGGAAGAGTAGATGGAGAAGTTAAGATTGAAATGCTACATCCTCAACAAGTGGAACCCCAATTGGAAGGAGGAAGCACTGGAGATTATATCACCATTAAAGGGACTCCTAACATAAATATGTCCATTAAACCTGAAGTTCCTGGAGGAATTGGTACTATTGCAATGTGCGTTAATATGATTCCGCATGTAATTAATGCTTCTCCTGGACTTAAGACTATGATAGATTTGCCAGTACCAAGGGCTATAATGGGAGATATGAGGGAGTTAATTGATTAGAAGCTTAATAGTAACAAAAGAAAGGCAGGAGATGAAAATGGATGCAAAACGAGGAGACTGGGTAAGAATTCATAATGTAGTTTTAAGGCCTGAAGAAAGATCTAAAAACCTTCCAGAGGATACCCAAAGGGTACCTCTTGAAATGTGGACTAAAGGCTTTTTATTGGATGAAGAGGCTAATATTGGGGATATTGTAGAAGTTGAAACCTATATTGGTAGAAGAGTGAAGGGGACATTGGTAGAAGTAAATCCCTATTATACTCATGATTTTGGCAAATGCATTCCTGAGTTATTATATATAGGCAAGCAGGTCAGAAGCCTGATAGAGGAGGAAGGTGAATAATATGGGTAGAGATATGAGTTATGAAGCGGTAATGAGTAGAAATAGTGAAATAATGAAGAGGGCTGTTGGAATAGATTATAGCCATTTCGAGTCAGGGGGCATTGCTTTCGATTATGAGAAGATGATGCGGGAAACTGGATATACCCTTGAAGAAATAGAAAAAATTCAAAGGGAAACTGGGGTTGGAAACACTCCGATATATGAGCTTAAGAACTTAACAAGATTAGCTAGGAAATTTGCCCCTGCAGGCAAAGGGGCTAGGATATTTATTAAAGATGAGGCTTGCAATCCTTCTGGCAGCTTTAAAGCCAGGAGAGCTGCTACAAGTTGTTATCATGCTAAGAAACTAGGTTATGAAGGGGTTGTAACTGCAACAAGCGGTAACTATGGAGCTGCTGTAGCATCCCAAGCTGCTATGCGGGGATTGAAATGCATTGTAGTTCAGGAATGCTATGATTCTAAGGGTGTAGGTCAACCAGAAATAATTGAAAAAGCGAGGAAATGTGAAGCCTATGGTGCAGAGGTTGTGCAATTGACTGTAGGACCTGAATTATTTTATACTTTCCTAGTTTTATTGGAAGAAACGGGATACTTCAATGCATCTCTTTATACGCCTTTTGGAATTGCTGGTGTAGAGACTTTAGGGTATGAAATATCCATGCAATTTAGAGAAAGGGAAGGTAGAGACCCAGACATTGTAGTAGTAACAAATGCTGGTGGTGGAAATTTAACGGGAACAGCAAGGGGGTTAATTAAGGCAGGAGCGGTGGATACTAAAGTGGTAGGAGCAAGTGTGAACTTAAGAGGGCTACATATGGCAAGCGACACCCACTTCAATAGGAAATCCTTTACTACAGGTCATACAGGATTTGGAATTCCTTTTGCAACTTGGCCTGATAGATCTGATGTGCCAAGGTCTGCTGCAAGACCATTAAGGTATATGGATAGATATGTAATGGTAAATCAAGGTTCGGTATTTTTTATGACAGAAGTATTAGCCCAGTTAGAAGGTTTAGAGAGGGGACCTGCAGGTAATACTTCTTTAGCAGCGGCATTTAAGCTAGCCCAGGAGATGGATGAAGATCAAATAATAGTCGTTCAAGAAACAGAATATACTGGTGCAGGGAAACACATTCAACCACAATTGACTTTTGCTAAAGAAAATGGTATTGAAATAATCATAGGAGATCCCTCGGAAGAAATACCAGGACAAAACATAATACTACCAAAGGATCCAGGTTATATTTCTATAGAAGAAGTAGATTTAGATAGGGTTAAAAGGTCCTATATTAGAAATTGTTTACAGAATACAAAGGTAGATAAAGTATCAGAAGAGGATTTGAAATTTTTAGCTGAGGATACTAAATCCAGTGAGGGGTTCGTTAAGAAAGTATTAGACGAATTCGGGGTAGAATATTAGGAGGTAAGGTTTATGAAAAGAGAAGATGATTTTCAAGAGAGGAGAAAACATCTGGCTCATTTAACAGAGGAAGAGCTAGAAAAAAGATTTTGGGAATTAGCAGAAAAAATAGTAGATCCTCTGATAGAATTGGCAGAGAAAAACACTACTCCATCCATTGAAAGGTCTGTATTATTGAGGATGGGATTCTCCAGTTTAGAGGCCAAATCTATTGTTGAAGGAGCTATTGATAGAGGGTTGTTAGGTAAGGGAGCAGGACATATTGTTTATAAGCTAGCTAAGGAAAAAGGTATGGAAATAAGAGAAACAGGGTTGAAATTAGCAGAAGGCAAGATGTGGGATGAGGTTGTGGCTCTATTTAGAGGAGGTGAAAGATAATGGAGTTAAGGTCCAATGAAAAATTAGATATAGAGAACATACTTAAGGATTTGGATAAGTATAGACCAAAGAGAAGGGGCTGGACCTGGAGAAAAGGCACTGGCGAGAAAAGGCAAATTGGCAAATTTACCTATTATGATACATCTGAATCCCTTAAGAATAGCCAACCTCTACCTGCGGCCAAATATTTTGGCAATATTGATCCACAGCCGAAACCGGTAATAACTACAGAAATTGCTTCTGGTAGATTTGAAGACGACATTAGAAGGATGAGGATGGCCGCTTGGCATGGTGCAGACCATATCATGGTTATAAGAACAGCTGGGCAAAGCCATTATGATGGATTAATTGAAGGAACACCTCAAGGAATTGGGGGCATACCTGTTACGAGAAAGCAAGTTAGAGCCCAGAGAAAAGCACTAGATTTAATTGAAGAGGAAGTAGGTAGACCTATCAATTATCACTCCTATGTTTCTGGTGTAGCAGGTCCTGAAATTGCCGTTATGTTTGCAGAAGAAGGGGTAAATGGAGCCCATCAGGACCCTCAGTACAATGTATTATATAGAAATATCAATATGATAAGATCCTTTGTTGATGCTGCCTGTGCTAAGAAGATAATGGCTTGGGCTGATATGGCTCAAATAGATGGAGCTCATAACGCTAATGCAACAGCTAGAGAAGCTTGGAAGGTTATGCCAGAACTAATGGTTCAACATGCAATTAACTCTATGTTTTCCGTTAAAGTAGGAATGAAGAAGGAAAATATTTGCCTTTCAACCGTTCCTCCAACAGCACCACCGGCACCTTGTATGAGATTAGATTTACCTTATGCAGTAGCTTTAAGGGAGTTATTCTATGAATACAAGATGAGAGCTCAGATGAATACGAAATATATGGAATCATCCACTAGGGAAGCGACTGTAACCCATGTGTTGAATTTGTTGATATCTCAGCTTACCAGAGCGGATATTCAATCTACCATTACTCCTGATGAGGGAAGAAATGTGCCCTGGCATATATATAATATTGAAGCAGTAGATACGGCTAAGCAAGCCTTTGCGGGTATGGATGGACTAAATGAAATGGTGGAAATTAAAAGGTATGAAGGAGAATTGGCCGAAAAGGTAAGAGAATTAAAAGAAAGAGCTATATTATTCATGGAGGAAATATTAGAGGTTGGAGGATATTTTAAGGCTGTTGAAGCAGGATTCTTTGTTGATTCTGGGTATTATCCTGAGAGGAATGGTGATGGTATCATAAGGAAAATCGATGGAGGTATTGGGGCAGGTACTGTATTTGAAAGAGAAGAAGATTATATGGCACCGGTCACTGCACATTTTGGCTATAATAATATAGCCCAATATGATGAAAGCGCAGTTGATAATCCATCGAAATTGATAGGTGGTTGTACCTTTGAAGATCCAGATAAGATTATATTCATCGATGAGTTAGATGAAAATGATAATGTATACTTAAGGCTAGAGGGAACTAAGGAACTTAGAAATACTTCTAAAATAAAACCTGAAATGGAATGGTTGGGAGATGGAATAGTACTAATTACCATGTTTTTGCCTGCAGAGGAAAGGGTAGCAGAATTTGCAGCTTTAGAAATAGGAAATAGATTGGGATTAAAGGATTGCGAGGTAATCCATAAGGAAATAATGCAGGAAGCAGAAGGAACTAGAATCGAATTAAAAGGTAGAGTGGATTTTATAATAGATATCAATGATTTAATAATTCCACCTAAACCAGAAGTATTGACTGAAGATGAGATTAGAAAAGAGATTGAGGAAAATCCAATGAAGATAGTGGCAGCCACTGTTGGTGAGGATGAACATTCCGTTGGATTAAGGGAGATAATTGATATAAAGCATGGTGGAATTGAAAGGTTTGGTATTGAATGCCATTATCTTGGAACTTCAGTTCCTGTTGAAAAATTGGTAGATGCTGCAATTGAAATAAATGCGGATGCAATTTTGGCTTCTACTATAATCAGCCATGACGATATACATTACAAGAATATGAAAAAGCTACATGACCTATGTGTTGAGAAGGGAATTAAGGATAGGATTATTTTAGTTGCAGGCGGTACACAAGTTTCCAATGATTTAGCGGTTAAAAATGGCATGGATGCAGGATTTGGCAGAGGTTCCAATGGCGATCAAGTTGCTACTTTTCTAGTAAAAAGAAGAAGAGAGATGAAAAAATGAAAATAGAACTATTAATTGCTGAAATAGGAAGTACTACTACAGTAGTAAATGCCTTTAACATAAGCTCTTGCCCGAGTTTCATTGGGCAAGGGCAATCCCCCACTACAGTAGAAGAAGGGGATGTTAATATAGGGTTAAAATCCGCCATTGAGAACTTAGCCAATAATTTAGGAGAAGCTCAAATCGAATACGATGAACTAATTGCTACTAGTAGTGCTGCTGGAGGATTGAGGATGACCGTCCATGGATTAGTCTATGATATGACGGTTAGAGCAGCAAAGGAAGCTGCCTTGGGAGCAGGGGCTAATATTAAATATATTACTGCTGGTAAACTTAGAAATTCAGATTTAGAAAAGATAAAGAAGATCAATCCAAATATCATCCTTATTGCTGGTGGGGTAGATTACGGCGAAAGAGATACAGCCCTTTATAATTCGGAACTGATTGCCAGTTTAGACTTAAATATTCCTGTAATATATGCTGGGAATATTGATAACCATGAGGAAGTTAAGGAGATATTTGAAGGTAAAAGTGCTGAGCTCTATATAGTTGAAAATGTATATCCAAAAATAGACCAATTGAATATTGAACCTACTAGAAAAGTTATACAGGAAGTTTTTGAAAAACATATAATCCATGCACCGGGCATGGAAAAGGTAAGGGATATGGTAACAGGTCCAATTATGCCTACACCTGGAGCGGTTATGGAAGCTAGTAAACTATTGTATGAGGAAATAGGAGACTTAATTACTATAGATGTAGGAGGAGCTACAACAGATGTCCATTCCGTTACTGAAGGCAGCGAAGAAATTTCTAGAATCTTAATAAATCCAGAACCTTTAGCTAAAAGGACGGTAGAAGGTGATTTAGGTGTATATGTGAATATGTTAAATATAGTGAATATGGTGGGAAAAGAGGAACTAATGAAAGAATTGGCTTTATCAGCGGATGAACTGGAAAGTCTATTGGAGAACAATAAGCCTATTCCACAGTCCAAATTAGAAAAACGCTTCATAGAAGAGCTGACTCTCCATGCTGTTTTAACAGCAGTAAAAAGGCATGCAGGTAAATTGAGACATCTATATGGGCCCTCTGGCAAGAAAACTTTAGCAGAAGGAAAAGACTTAACTAAGGTCAAGGCCATAATAGGCACTGGTGGAGCTTTAACAAGGCTGCCTAATAGGATAAAGATTTTAAGGCAAATTGCCATAAGAGCTAAAGGTGATGAATTACTACCTACCAAAGAAGCTGAAATTTTCATAGATAACCAATATATTATGGCTTCCTTGGGAGTTATGTCAAGAAAATATCCAGAGGCGTCTTTAAAACTTTTGAAAGCTACTCTTAATTATGATTAATAGATATACTAGGTTTATTATGAACTAATAAAATTTAGATAAATATTTAATTTTATCCTAACATATTAATTAATTTATTATACAGTTTTATTGGCATATTTATAAAGAAAGGATTTGACTTACGAAAGATTTGAGCAAATATCCGACTAGGGGGGAAATGTTTGGGCGAGTTTTTATAGCGATAGCGATCTTTGAACCATTTTTTCACCGTGTCGCTATATTTGCAAATCTTGAGCGGAGAGTCGTTCTTTATAAATATACTTTGGACAGCTATTATAAGAAAACTAAAACATATTTTTACAAATTGTTCAATAGAAGAACAGGAGGTTGTCATGAACTATCCTAAAGTTCAAATAGATTTAAAAAAATTAAAACACAATGTAGAAACCATAGTTAAGCTTTGCAAGGAAAAGGGAATTGAAGTAGCTGGTGTAACCAAGGTGTTTTGCGGTAATCCTGAAATTGCTAAGGTTTATATAGATGGTGGTGTAAGCTATTTAGCAGATTCTCGAATTGAAAATTTGATAAAATTGATGGAGTTTAATGTACCTAAAATACTATTAAGACTTCCCATGATTTCGGAAGCGGATAAGGTGGTAGAATATACAGATATATCCCTTAACTCTGAATTAAAGACTATAAAGGAACTATCTATAGTGGCTTCTGAGAAAGGGAAAAAACATAAGATAATATTGATGGTGGATTTAGGTGATTTACGAGAGGGATATTTTTATGAAGATGAAATCTATGAAGTAGTAGAAGAAATTTTAAATTTAAAAGGAGTTGAATTATTAGGCATTGGAACCAATTTAACCTGTTATGGTGGAGTAATACCCAGCCAGAAAAATTTGGGAAAACTTGTGAAGATAGGAAAGAATATAGAGGAAAGATTTAATATCAAACCAAGTATTATATCTGGAGGCAATTCTAGCAGCTTACATCTATTATTAAATGATGTTAAAATACAGGGAATTAATATGTTAAGGTTGGGAGAATCTCTAGTATTGGGATTAGAAACGGCCTATGGAAATAGGATTCAAGACACCTATGATGATGTTTTCCAATTAGTTGCAGAGATAATCGAAGTAAAGGAAAAGCCTTCTTTGCCCGTAGGTGAAATAGGAAAGAATGCCTTTGGGAAAATTCCACGGTTTGAGGATAAGGGCATTAGAAAAAGGATGATAGTAGCCCTAGGAAAACAAGATATAGATTTTGATACTATAGTTCCAGAAGATTCAAAAGTTGCAATATTAGGAGGAAGTAGCGACCATTTAATACTGGATGGAACAGATAGCGAGGTAGATTATAAAGTTGGAGATAAAATAAAGTTTAAACTTAGTTATGGTGGAATATTAAGAGCCATGACATCAGAGTATATAAAAAAGGAATTAATTTAAGGATAATTTTTAGCTATAATTAAACTAAATTTTTTTTATTGAAAAAAGACATTGCTTGTACACACTTGCTTTTTATTAGTATAACTTTAGTTCTGCAATAATAAACTGCAGAACTAAAGTTTATCATACTTCATTTTTACTTAAATTTAGAATTATGGTAAGCGAATATTCTGTGTTATCACAATCAATACCTAACCATCATATTTGTTGACAATATCTTCAATTATACTAAGTCCATATCCAGAAGAAAGGTATTCTTTTTTACTATAAATAGATTTATTTGAGTAGTTTTTATCTGGATTATAGCTATTTATAATTTTGTAATAAAGAAAATTTCCATCAGGCCATAGTTCTAAATTAATATATCTATTATCTTCGCTACAATTTATACAAGCTTCTATCGCATTATCTAGAGTATTGAATAGAACTGAACTTAAGTCAATATCATCAATATTTAGATTTGGAGGAGCAATTGCTTTTATATCAAAATCTATACCATGAATATTACCTTCTGCGTATTTTTCGTTCAAAACTATATCAATCAAATTGTTTCAGTGCTAATTGGATTAGGAATAGATTCAAGCTTGTCCTTTAATGAAGTTATATATTCAAAATGAGCATCTTTTTGTTCATTACTCAATTTTTCTATGACTTTGATATGATTTCCTAAATCATGCCATATCTTTGATATTATTTCATTTCTTCATTCAAAATTTTCAATGAATTTTTTATTAGATTTATCATAAATTCTTTTAGCAGTCTCTTTTTGAAGATTAATATAAAAGCTATTTGCTTTAAAATACATATATATTGCACCCAAACCGATGAAGAAATTAAACAGGCATATAAGAAATAAAATAAATATAGTACTTTCATTTATAATATTTAAACTAGAATAAAATAATAGAACCATTGAAATAGTAGCTAAAGATAAAATTATAATAATTATATAATTTAATGTACCAGAAAGAATAATCCTTGGCTCTAAAAATTTTCTATTAATAAAAGCATAGATTAAAAAGGATAAAAGTTTACTTATTAAAACGAAAAAGATATAATATTTTGGCAGTAAGTCTTCTATAGTTTTGTTTAAAATATTAGATATTAAAAAAGAAGCTACTAAATCTGAAATGATTAACATAAAATAAAATATTATAATTACTAAAATTTGTTTATAGAATTTTATATCATATATAAATGTAATTATGATAAAGTATTATTGAAAAGCGATAATTTGAAGTGTAGTTTGTTGTTCTGGTATGAATAATAACACGCCTATTTAGTAATTCAAGGTAGATGATGTCATAAAGCTTAAGATAAATTTTAACATTACCCACTGGAAATGGATATTTTTCTGCTAGATATTCTAGTCTATTAATTAAAGAATCAAGTATTCGATCTATCTCTTTATGAAAATGGATTTTTCTTATGAAATTGAAAATTTTAAGGTCTAATACTTCATAAACTTTTTCATTTAAATAGGTAATAAATATAAAAATAATACTATCATCAAGCTCGCTAATTTTTCTTGCTGTTTCTATTCCATTTATTCCAAGCAACTTTATATCAAAAAAAATAATGTCGAATTCAATATTGGAATTAAGGATTTCCTTAATGATTTCTTCTCCTGAATAAAAACAATATATTTCACAATCTAAATTACATTGAAAGAACTTCTTTTCTATTTTTGTTTTCAATTCCATTAGAAATTCTATATTATCTTCACATATTCCAATGGTAAACAATAATATCCCTCCAAAAGTACCCCTTAAACCAAAAAATGACCACTTAAATCAAATTCCAACTATTCCAAATTATACCTGTTATAATTATATTATAAGGAAAAGAGATTAGGGATTAAAGTGTTAAGTGATTAATTGTATTAAATAATTTACAATCATTTATAAAAATCCTATATAGCGGAATATAAAGCACATA
Organism: Tepidimicrobium xylanilyticum; assembly: GCF_900106765.1. NCBI lineage: Bacteria > Bacillati > Bacillota > Tissierellia > Tissierellales > Tepidimicrobiaceae > Tepidimicrobium > Tepidimicrobium xylanilyticum. Next base: position 48,060 of record NZ_FNNG01000002.1, on the reverse strand, counting down.
AAAATAGAGTAGGAAACAAGAAATAAATACAACAATGAAAAAAGGCGAAAAGTTAATTACAAATGAAAACGCCAAAAATATACAGTTGATTTGAAAATAAAGTTTTAGGATACACAAATATTAAATGTATTTTTAGAAAGGATGTGATTATATTGGATAAGCCCTTAGTTGAAATATTTAATACAATTAACAGTTATTACATGTATGATTGTATTATATGTGAAATTATAGAAATCAATAAATCCTCTTATAATTATTTATTTAATGTTTTAAGAAATGGACATAAATTTGATGAACAAAAATTACCTAATGAATTATATATGTTGTCCAAAGCCGCGACATCAGATTCAATAGTAGGACTTATGCCATTAGAACTTTCTACTGCTAAATTTGCAAAAACCGTACATAATTAAATGAAATTTAAAAAAGTAAGAATGTAAATACCATTGAGTATTTTGCACATTGTATGTGTAAGGCAACGTCATGCTTTTGTATATGTGATTGTGAATGCAGAGGTAGTACAGGTAGTTCATTGGCTCAATCAATTTATGAAAAAGACTACTATAACAGACATGATTCTAAATATGAAACTAATCTTCCCACTGTAGATCATATTATCTGTAATAACATAATGGCTAAGTTCATGTATTGATTTTGTTCAGCTTAGATGAAAAATCTAAGCTGAGACTATTTTTCTTGATTTTTCATATAGAAATTTTTATGTATTACCAATGTATTATACTAGAGGTGAAAGGATGAAAAATCCAATATTAAAATCCGTTATTAGACGACCAATTAAATTTGCCCTACTTATTTTAATACTGTCATCAGTTTCAAGCACTTTCATTATGAATTTTATTTCATATAATCTAATCAGCAAAGAAGTTGAGTCTGCAAAAAAGCCTATAATAGCATTGGCTACATACAAATGGATTTGTCAGATGGTGGTAACGGAAACATATATTAGGTAAGAGAATTATTTAAAGATGACCCAATGATTGATTATGAAGACTGTAGAATATGGACTTTAGGAGTTACTGATAATCTGTTAAATGTATCATATAAACATCTTGAATCTGATTATTTAAATTAATATCCAGGCATGGAACTCTTTGTCTATGACCTATTTGTTATAGTAAAACCAGAAAAAATACGAATTAGAAACTATGTCAAGCATAAGTATGATGGTGTGGTCATAGAGAGTCGGGTCCAAAAACTAGTTGCTGGATATCCGGATTGGATCTATATGCCTGATAGCGAAGAAATGCTTGAAGACGGCTTCATTACACTTGTAGCACAAAAATATGAACTAAACACAGAAAGTACACCCATAAGAAGCACACCCAAGTTAATTCCCTATATAAACGATAGCATCATGGGAGAGCTATATGGACTTGAAGTTGGAGCCTATTATCTTTTTAGATGTGAACACTAGAACTTTTAGCCTAATTGCAACTAAAAACATGGAAACTATCCCATATCTTCAGGAAAATCGAGGCGGCATTACTTTATATGATGGAAGATGGATTAACTATGATGATTATATGAATAATAATAATAATAAAGTCTGTGTAGTTGGGATAGATTTATTTAAAGCACGAGGGCTAAAATTAGGAGACAAAATTTCTCTTCAATATATGGAATGTGAAATCCCGGAGTTTTTAGTGACCGAAAGAGACAGGAAAGAGTGGAAAAATTATCATAAAAGCCAGATTATGGAGTACAAAATAGTAGGGGTTTATGATTATTCTTTTTCAGGTAAAAGAATATATGTACCTATAAGTACGGTACCTAAAGAATTTATAGAATTTTATACTGAAACTGAAAATGAAAATGGGAAACCTTACTTATATGGAGAAAATTATAGTTTTGTATTAAAGGATCCTACAGAACAATCGCAATTTGTTGAAAAATACACTGATAGTGTTAAGGAAGCTGTTTGAACTTCAATTTATCGAGAATAATGCAGAATCCTTTTGGTTATCTAGTAATAAGGTTTTAAATAATCTTAAAGTGAATATTATTATATACTCATTTTTATTGCTATTTGCAATGTTGTTTACCGTTTATATGTATATGGAGATTTATAAGAATAGCTATGCTATTGAAAGAATCCTAGGTGTTACACATAGATCTGCATCTAGATATCTACTGATTCCATTATACATTTTTACTACCATAGGAATAGGATTATCCTCTTATTTTGGCTATCAAACTGCTATAAAGAATTCTAAAAAGATATTAGAGGAAATTCTAGGGAAATTACCTTGCAGTTTAGATTTTTCTATTAATATTAAATTTATATTTCCTATATTTCTAACAATAGCAGGAGTTTTTGTAATACAATCCTTACTTATGGTGCTTAGACTTAAAAATAGGTCTTTGCTTGAATTCTTTAGAAATAAAAACAAAGAGAATGAAATGAAAGGCAAAAAGCTGGCTGTGGTTGATTTTGATATAACTGATAGTGAGTTTAGTATCGAAAGCTTAACAGATGTCCTTTCATCTGATGATTTAAGTATTAATGTCGGTAAAGGGAAGGAAGCTATTAAGGGATATGGTAAAAAGCATATTTTTCGATCTATTCTAACTACTACTTTAATGGTAGTTGTAACAGGGCTGTTGGTTGGAACTCTTACATGGTTAATTAATGTAATAGAATTAAACAAGGATTTCATTGATAAAACCATATCTAAAACCACCATATTTGGAAAGATAGAATATGTTGGTGAAGCAAAATTTTCATTTAAAGGGGATATTCCAGAAGTAATTTTAGACAAAATTTTAAAAACTGGTTTAGTAGAAGATTACTTTGCATTTGTAGATAATGAGTATAGTGAAATAAACATTGATAGAAGTGGGATTATAGAGACAATCCAAAAGGACGTTTCAAAAATAGCATATTATGAAAGATATTTATTTATGACGGTATTAGCATCTAATAAAGAGCTGAACTCAGATAACGGAATAAAACTATCTGGAGTAGAGGATCAAAGTATAATCGATAAATTCAATTCTTATACTCTAACACAAGATGAAATTCCAATTTTAGCTTCTACTGTAGCTATGGATACTTATAACTTAAAGATAGGAGATAAAGTATCTTTAAAAGATGCAGGCTTAAACTATCCCGATGTATATGGAACCATTGTAGGTACTTTTGAAACTTATGGACTTCCAACATATGATGTCTATTGTAAACAACAATTCCTAATCCCAAGAAATAAAGTATTTGAAACCTTTATCTTTCCTTTAGAGGCAGTTAGGTTAATTGTAAGAAATGGAATTAATTATGTAAAAATAGATTTAATATTTGATAAAGAGAAGAATAAAGAACTTTACTACAATAGGGAGGAGATATTGAATCAAGTTGCTAAGACCAATAGTGGTGAAAGTACTGGATTTAAACTGGTTATTTATGGCGAAAAACTTACTGAAACCATTAGACCATTAGAGAAAAACCTGGAATTGTTAAGTATTATATATCCAATCATACTAGTATTATCACTGCTAATCGGCGTAGCTTTACCCTATTTATTAATCCTTAGAAGAAGTGAAGAATTATCGATTATGAGAGTCCTTGGAGTAAAAGAAGTGGAAATAAAAGGCTACGTATTTGGGGAAAGCTTATTGCTAATAATTGTTGGAGAAATTATAGCTATTGCAGTAATAAATGTAGTAACTTTTAAATCTGGAATATACCCAATATGGAAGTATCTCCTTATCATAGTAGGATACTTATTAGCAAGTATCATAGGTATTTTGGTCAGTTTAAAAAATGTACTTTATAAAAAGCCATTAGAAATGCTACATGTAAAGGAATAAAGGGAGGGAGTATATTGGCAAAGCTTGAGATGAAGAATTTATATTATAGATATAAAGGTGCAAATAAAGATGTACTAAAGGATGTAAACTGTAGATTTGAAGGTGGTCAATTAAATGCAATAGTAGGCCCTTCAGGTAGTGGTAAAACCACACTACTATCTATAATGGCTGGGTTAGATAAGCCAACCCAAGGGACTATTACAATAAACAATATAGATTTAAATGATTTAGACTTAGATGAGTATAGAAGGGATTCTGTATCCATGGTTTTCCAAGCATTTCAGCTATTCCCCCTATTGACTGCTTTGGAAAATCTAAGCTTTCCTATGGAATACAAGGGAATGGATAAGAATCAAGCAAGAGAAAGGAGCAAAAAAATACTAGAATCTCTAGGTATAGATGGAGACAAGCAATTCAGGTATCCATCCAATCTATCAGGTGGAGAACAACAAAGGGTTGCTATAGGTAGAACTTTAGCAACAGGAGCAAAGGTAATTCTTGCAGATGAGCCTACTGGTAATCTTAACGATGAAAACAGTTATAAAATAATAGATATATTTAAACGATTAGCACATGAACAGGGCTTCTGTGTAATTATAGTAACACATGATATGGAAATTGCAGAACAATCTGACAATGTATGGAGAATAAAGGATGGAACTATTGAGAAGATAAAATAGGCAATTAGAGAGGTTCTATTATGCTTAAGAAAATAAAAGTGAGCAAATTTGAAGAAAAAACAGAAGATTTTATAGAGGTATTTTCATGGTGTATTAAGCCTTCGTGGAAAGTTTCCCATTTATATACAATATTGAGGGTATCAGCAGAATTACTTAATCCATTATTAAACATTGTAGCAGTTTTTATCTCGAGGCAGATAATTAACCATATATCTGCTTCTGTAGGCAATTTTAATACTTTCTCTATATATAATCTTTTGCTTCTTATGGATTTAATAGCCTTATTAAAAGTAATAATGATAAAGGTTCAAATCTATTCTAGAATTGTTCATTCAGAACAATTAGACCATTGGATAACAAGAAATATGATAGAATTTTCTTTTAATGTGGATTTAGCATATTTCGATAATCCAAACTATCAAGATAAGATTACATCAGCAATGAGAGATGGTTCAATTCTGGTTCAAGCATTAGGTTCAAGTATATCTGCCATCAGTGCTATTATATCATTCTTAATAGCATTTGTTATTCTTTAAAATGAGAATATTGTTTATGCTTTAGTAATGACAATGACTGCCTTACCCTCTGGAATAGCATTAAAATATTATACAGAGTCTCTTTATGATTTAAGTTTAGAACAAATATCAAATAGGAGAAAGCTGTCATATATTCAACAGATAGCTTTTAATAGGGATTTTGGTCAAGATGTGAGACGTTTTGAATCAAGTGAGGTACTAAAAAATGTCTATGATAATCTATGGAGCAAACTATTTAGTCAGCGTAAAAAAATTTTAAAAAATCGCTCTAGGATAACTTTTATATTAGATTACTTACCAGAGGTTGTTCTTGTTATTATAAGTGGTCATATAATTTTTAATATAGTAGATGGAAAATTAAATATAGGGGACTACATATTCTTAAGTGGATTATTAGGACAATTATGGCATTCGACATCTGGCTTTATATCTTCTTCTATGGAAATAGTTGAAAATAAATTAAGGATGAATAATTATAAATCACTTTTTAAATATACAAATAAAGTAGAAGATAATGGTACATTGGAATTGAAAATTGTGGATAGCATTACTTTTAAAAATGTAAGCTTTATTTATCCACTTAGTGAAAAATATGCCTTAAAAAACATCTGTTTTTATATTAATAATCCTGAGCACGTTGCATTCATAGGATTAAATGGTTCAGGCAAATCTACAATTATAAAACTTTTACTTAGGTTTTATGAACCAACCTCTGGAGAAATTTTGATAAATGGCATTAATATATCATCCTATACTCTTAATTCTTTGAGAAGAAGCTTTAGTGTTTATTTTCAAGATATGAATAATTTTGCTTTTACTATTAGATAAAACTTTCAATTAGGAAAATCTGACATACAGGTTAATGATGAAGATATAATAGAAGCTTTAGAGAATAGCAATTTTATAGAACTTTTAGATTTAAGTGATACAGGATTAGATGCATATATATCTAAATTCTTTGCGCCAGATGGTTTAATTCTATCAGGTGGACAAACTCAAAAGCTAGCTCTAGCTAGGGTATTATATCGCAAGGATACAGTTCTTATACTGGATGAAGTTTCTTCAAATTTAGATCCAAAGGCAGAGTATGAAATTTTCAATAAATTGAAGGATATAACTGAAAATAAACTTATTTTGTTTACTTCTCATAGATTATCTAATTTATCTTTAGCAGACAGGGTTATTGTATTAGAAGATGGCAAAGTAATTGAGGATGGTAAACCAGAACAATTATTAAAAGATAACAAAAGATATGCTGAATTATTTAGATATCAATAGAAAAAATATATGGTAAAAGGTGATGCTTAACTATGAAAATAGTTGTAATAGATGATGGAATATTACCTGTATTTAGAAAAGAATTAAACATAATTGAAGATATAGTGGTAAGTGGTGGAAATTTAGTTATTAATAAGAGTGATGAAATCCCAATCAGTACTGACCATGGTTTTAATGCATGTAAAATAATTAACGAATATGCTCCAGAAGCAGAGCTTATTAGTATAAGAATTTTTAATCCCAATGAAATGAATGCAGATATTAAAGATTTAATAACTGCTTTTAAGTACTGTCTAGATAACAGTATCCCTATTATACATTTTAGTGGTGGTTCAGTAAATCTTAAGGATGACTACCTATTAAGAGATATTATAAAGGATATTATTAACAATGGTCAAGCAGAAGAAAACAATTGTAGCATGTTTTTGAGCCTGATGTAGAACTAATATATTCTGAAGATGAATCTTTTAAGGAAGTAGAGGATTCTATGACAATTGTAGTAACAAAGTATGATGATATAATAAAATTAGAGATTAAGTACCTTATATAGACATGAAGAATTAAATATATATGGTAAAATAGATTTTAAATTGCTATTAGACAGGATTGTAGGTATGGTACAAGAAACCTAATAATATGGAAAGGTGAAACTTTTAAAGAATGTTTACAAAAGACAGCTTATTGATAAAATGGAGAAACTAGCTTTATAAATGTTTGAATAATTGACTAAAATATTAATCTAATATATCATTAATTATAACATGAAATGTAACAATATATTTATGAATAGGTGATAATAGTGGATTTATTTACTTTAAATATGGAAAATCAATTAAATAAAAATGCTCCCTTAGCAGATAGAATGAGGCCAAAGACATTAGAGGAATTTGTTGGACAGGAACATATAATTGGAGATAATAAATTTCTATATAGAGCTATAAAGGCAGACAGGATCACTTCTATGATTTTCTATGGTCCACCTGGGACGGGAAAGACTACATTAGCTATGATAATAGCTAATTCGACTAACATGAGCTTTGAAAAATTATCTGCAGTTACATCAGGAGTTAAGGATATTAGAGAGGTAATCCATAGAGCTGAGGAAAGTCTAAAACTATATAATAAGAGGACTATCCTATTTATAGATGAAATCCACAGGTTTAATAAGGCTCAACAAGATGCCTTACTACCTTTTGTAGAAAGGGGTATAATTATCTTAATTGGAGCAACTACCGAAAATCCATATTTTGAGGTAAATAAAGCCTTATTATCTAGAATGATGGTTATTCCTTTGTATCCATTAACCAAACAGGATATAATGAGGATAATTAAAAAAGGATTGACAGATAAAGAAAGAGGATTAGGAAAGTATAAGGTTAAAATAGATGAGGAAGCCTTAGATTATTTGATAACCATATCTGATGGAGATGGAAGGTTGGCTTTAAACTCGTTAGAGATTGGAGTACTTTCTACTCCAGAAGATGAAGAAGGTATAATTAAAATAGATTTGGATACTATAAAAGAATGTATATTGGTGAAAACAGCAAAATATGATAAAGGTGGAGATGAACATTATAATACTATTTCAGCCTTTATTAAGAGCATGAGAGGTTCAGATCCAGATGCAACATTGTATTGGCTTGCGAAGATGATAAATGCTGGAGAGGACCCCAAATTTATAGCTAGGAGAATAATAATTTGTGCCTCAGAAGATGTGGGAAATGCTGACCCCCAAGCTTTAGTTTTAGCAGTAGCAGCTTTTAATGCTGTAGATGTTATTGGAATGCCAGAGGCAAGAATTATATTAGCTCAAGCAGCAGTATATGTGGCATGTGCACCAAAGAGCAACGCATCCTATATGGGAATCAATAAAGCTTTAGAAGATGTTAAAAATAAACCTATTGGAGAGGTACCAAATCATTTAAAGGATGCATCATATATTGGCGCCAATAATTTAGGTTATGGAAAGAGCTATTTATATCCCCATGATTATGAAAGGGCTTATGTTAAACAGCAGTATTTACCTGATGAATTTGTAGGAAGAAAATATTACATACCTACAGAATATGGTTATGAAAAGAAAATAAAAGAATATTTAACTAAATTATTTGACAAAGGTGAATAATCTTTTTATAATATTATAAAGTTCATATGAACGATGATAGGAAGAGTAGATATAAGAGGTAGTCTCAGGGAGTTGGGGTAAAGTGGGAACCCAGCACGAAACTTATATCGAAGAACATCCTTGAGTTTCTAACCGAAATCTTCGGATAGTAGGCTTAGACGGGTTTACACACCGTTAAACGTGTGAAAGTGGCTATTTTTAGCAATTAGGGTGGTACCGCGAACCTTTCGTCCCTTTCGGATGGAAGGTTTTTTTAATAAAGAAAATTAAGTAGAAAGGAGAATAAATATGGCAATAGATATAAGAGATATTTTTAAAGAGTCAGAGAAGTATTTAAATAAGGAAATTGAAATTGAAGGATGGATTAGAACATTAAGGTCATCCAAGAGGTTTGGTTTTATTGAAGTAAATGATGGCACTTTTTTTGCTAATTTACAGGTTGTATTTGATGAAACTTTACAAAATTTCCCTGAAGTAGAAAAATTGCCTATTAGTAGTGCCATATCTGTAAAAGGTACCTTAGTGGAAACTCCCGAGGCAAAACAGCCCTTTGAAATTCAGGCAAAAGAAATAAGCTTATTAGCACCATCAGATAGAGATTATCCTTTACAGAAGAAGAGGCATACCTTTGAATATTTAAGGACCATAGCACACTTGAGACCAAGAGGCAATACTTTTAATGCTGTATTTAGAGTAAGGTCATTGGCTGCTTATGCTATTCACAAATTCTTTCAAGACAGGGGTTTTGTATATGTCCATACGCCAATTATAACTGGTAGTGATGCAGAAGGTGCAGGGGAAATGTTTAGGGTTACCACTTTTGATTTAACCAATGTTCCACTACATGAAAACAATCAGGTGGATTATACTGAGGACTTTTTTGGAAGAGAAACAAATTTAACTGTTAGTGGTCAGTTAGAGGCTGAAGCTTACGCATTGGCATTTAAAAGAGTCTATACCTTCGGTCCTACCTTCAGGGCTGAAAACTCCAATACCCCAAGACATGCTGCTGAATTCTGGATGATAGAGCCAGAAATAGCTTTTGCTGATTTAACCGATAACAGGAAATTAGCAGAAGATATGATGAAATTTTTACTATCCTATGTAATGGAAAAGGCTCCAGAGGAAATGAAATTTTTTAACTCATTCATCGATAAGGGATTAATTGAAAGGTTAGAAAATATTGTTAATTCAGATTTTGAATGCATTACTTATACAGAAGCAATAAACCTATTACAAAAATCTAAGGAGCAATTCCAATTTCCTGTAAAATGGGGTATGGATTTGCAAACGGAGCATGAAAGATATATTTCTGAAAAGGTATTTAAAGGGCCAGTGTTTATTATAGATTATCCGAAGGATATTAAGGCTTTTTATATGCGACTTAATGACGATGAAAATACGGTTGCGGCCATGGACTTGTTAGTTCCTGGTGTTGGAGAGATAATTGGAGGAAGCCAAAGGGAAGAAAGGCTGGATGTTTTGGAGAAAAGAATTGAAGAAATGGGCATGAAAAAGGATGATTATTGGTGGTATTTAGAACTAAGAAAATATGGTGGTGTAAAACATGCAGGCTATGGATTGGGGTTTGAAAGAGCAATAATGTATATGACTGGAATGTCCAATATTAGAGATGTTATTCCATTCCCTAGGACTGTTGGGTCAGCAGAATTCTAAAAAATAGCATATAAATCCTTGATTTCCAATTCTACATCTGCTATAATACTTTATAAAATCGAAAATTAACTATGATAGGAAGTAGTAGGCTTATCCATTGATTTTAGAGAGCTGTTGGTTGGTGAAAAACAGTATCAATATAAGCTGAACTCGTCCTAGAGTTGTTAAAGTGAAGTTTAGTAACTTTAACCGGCGACGTCGTTATCGTATTAAGAGGATAGCTTTGCTATCAATTAGGGTGGTACCGCGGAAATTATGCCTTTCGTCTCTAAAATCAGACGAAAGGTTTTTTTATTAAATAATAGGAGGTAGAGTAATGGCAGAGTATAGACCAAACGAAATTGAGAAGAAATGGCAGAAGGTTTGGGAAGAAAAAAGAATTTTTGAAACTAGTGATGATAAATCTAAACCTAAGTTTTACGCGTTAATTGAGTTTCCCTATCCATCTGGAGAAGGTCTTCATGTAGGACACCCAAGACCTTATACCGCTCTGGACATAGTAGCCAGAAAGAGAAGGCTTGAAGGGTATAATGTTCTTTTCCCAATTGGATGGGACGCTTTTGGATTACCCACTGAAAATTATGCAATCAAACATAAAATTCATCCGAAGAAAGTAACAGAAAGGAATGTGGCACGATTTAAGGAACAATTGAAATCCATTGGTTTTTCTTTTAATTGGTCAAGGGAAATAAATACAACAGACCCAGAATATTATAAATGGACACAGTGGATATTTATCAAGTTGTTTGAAAAGGGGCTAGCTTATAAAGCTGAAATGCCTATCAATTGGTGTACTTCCTGTAAAGTAGGTCTAGCAAATGAAGAAGTAGTAGCTGGCCGTTGTGAAAGATGTGGTGGAGAAGTAGTTAGAAAAACTAAGAACCAATGGATGCTAAAGATTACTGAATATGCTGATAGACTTATAGATGATTTGGATAAGGTGGATTATATAGAAAGAGTAAAAACCCAACAGATAAACTGGATAGGAAGATCCGAGGGGATGGAAGTAGATTTTAGAATTAAGAATAAAGATGATGTATTAAAGGTATTTACCACTAGGCCAGATACCTTATACGGAGTTACTTATATGGTAATAGCAGCAGAACATCCCCTAATAGAAAAGTATAAGGATGAAATCGAAAACTTAGAAGAAATAAGAAAATATCAAGAGTACGCTAGTAAAAAATCCGATTTTGAAAGGACTGAGCTTTCTAAGGAAAAGACAGGAGTTGAAATAAAAGGAATAAAAGCCATTAATCCCGTAAATAATATAGAAATTCCCATATGGATATCCGATTACGTTTTGATGAGCTATGGGACTGGTGCTATAATGGCTGTTCCAGCACATGACAGCAGAGACTGGGAATTTGCGAAAAAATTTGGCCTTCCCATAGTAGAGGTGGTAAAAGGGGGCAATGTCGAAGAGGCAGCCTATACTGATACTGAATCGGGAATATTGGTTAATTCTGAACTAATTAATGGACTAGAAGTCAAAGATGCAATCGAGAAGATAAGTTATTGGCTTGAAGAAAATGGGCTTGGTAAAAGAAAAGTAAATTATAAATTAAGGGACTGGGTATTCTCTCGTCAAAGATATTGGGGAGAACCTATACCTCTAGTCCATTGCGATGATTGTGGTTGGGTACCTGTTCCAGAAGAGGAATTGCCTGTTATGTTGCCAGAGGTAGAAAATTATGAACCTACACATACAGGAGAATCTCCATTAGCCAATATGCCAGAATGGGTGAATACCACTTGTCCTAAATGTGGTAAGGCAGCTATGAGAGAAACAGATACCATGCCTCAATGGGCAGGTTCTTCCTGGTATTTTTTGAGATATTTGGATCCACATAACAAGGAGAAGCTAGCTAGAAAAGAAGAGATAGAGTATTGGATGCCTGTAGACTGGTATAATGGCGGAATGGAACATACCACGCTACACCTACTATACTCAAGATTTTGGCATAAATTCTTATATGATATTGGATTAGTAAATACAGTAGAACCGTATAATAAGAGAACTTCTCACGGTATGATTTTGGGAGAAAATAACGAGAAGATGTCCAAATCTCGAGGAAATGTAGTAAATCCCGATGATATTGTAAAAGAATATGGAGCAGATACCCTAAGAACTTATGAAATGTTCATAGGTGATTTTGAAAAATCAGTACCCTGGTCAGAAAATGGTGTTAAGGGGTGTAGAAGATTTTTAGAGAGGGTATGGAGGCTACAGGAAATAGTTGTAGATGGTGATGAGTATACAAAAGAGCTGGAAACTGTTATCCACAAGACCATAAAAAAAGTTTCAGAAGACTATGAAACATTGAAGTTTAATACAGCTATAGCAGCTCTTATGACTTTACTGAATGAATTTAATGAGATAGGCAAAATCACTAAAGCTGATATTAAGACTTTCCTAATTCTGTTAAACCCAGTAGCTCCTCATATCACAGAGGAATTATGGGAAATATTAGGTTTTAATGGAATGCTCAATCAAAGTCAGTGGCCTTCATATGATGAGGAAAAAATACAAGATGAAATAATTGAGATGCCTGTTCAAGTTAATGGAAAGGTTAGAGGGGTCATAAAAATCAGTCCTGATGCTACACAGGATGTTGCAAGAGAGAAAGCTAAAGAAAATGAAAGCATTATGAAATACCTTCAGGATAAGCAAATTGTAAAGGAGATATTCGTTGTGGGTAAAATATATAACATAGTTGTCAAATAGATAAAAATATGAAATAATAATCTTGCTATTGTTTATATGCAATAGCAAGATTTTTTATTAAGAATAAAGGAGGAATAAGATGGAGAAAATAAAAATAATTACAGATTCCACTAGCTACATTGAAAAGGATTTTGCAGAAGAAATGAACATATCCATAGTGCCATTAAACTATATTTTTGATGGTGTTGATGAAAAGGAGGGTTTTCCTGGGGAATTTGATGAATTCTATGAAAAACTACAAAATACTAAATTGTTTCCCACCACATCCCAGCCAGCAGCTGCCGATTTCCTAGATGAATATAAAAAAGCATTTGACGAAGGATATGAAGAGATAATAGCCATTCTTTTATCCTCTAAATTAAGCGGTACTTATAACAGTGCCCTAGTTGCTAAAGATATTTTAGGGGATAAAAGGATTACTGTTATCGATTCATTACAAGCGGCAGGAAATTTAAAGTTTTTGGTGGAAGATGCCATTGCCATGGTAAAAAATGGCAAGACTAAAGATGAAATAGTTAAATATTTAGAAGAAAAGAGAAAGAATATGTCCATATACCTTACAGTAGATACTCTTGAGTATTTAAGAAGAGGGGGAAGGCTTTCAGGAATTCAATCTACTATTGGAGATATGTTAAATATAAAGCCCATAATCCAATTGATAGATGGAGAATTAAAGTTATTAGAAAAGGTAAGGGGAAAGAATAAGGCATTAAAAGCTCTTTGTGACAAGATTCAAGGTCCAGTAGAAAAAATAAGGATATGCCACATTTTAAATAAAGAAGAAGCTTTAAAATTAAAAAAAGAATTGGAAAGCAGGTTTCCCAATGTTCCAATTTCTATAGATATTTTAGGGCCTGTCATAGGCTGCCATTTAGGGCCTAAGGGCATTGGAATATGCTTTTATTAAACGTACAATTTTTATAATAAGTATGATATAATTATAACGAAAAATCCTATTATTTTTTGGAGGTGTAAACATGAAAAAAATTTTAGTAACAGGTGCACTTGGACAAATTGGCTCAGAATTAACCATGCGTTTAAGAAAAGAATATGGAGCTGACAATGTAATTGCAAGTAGTAGAAGAATTAAAGAAGGACATGAAGAACTAATCGAATCAGGAGTATTTGAAGTTTTGGATGTGGTAGATGGAAAACAGTTATCTGATGTGGTGAGAAAACATAAGATAAATACAATCGTTCATTTGGCAGCAGTTCTATCTGCCGTGGGAGAGCAAAACCCAGCCATGGCTTGGGACGTAAATATGAATGGTCTTTATAATGTATTAGAAGTAGCTAGGGAAGAGAATTGTTCTGTATTTACTCCTAGTTCTATAGCCGCTTTTGGAGATTCAACTCCTAAGGATAATACTCCTCAGGATACAATACAAAGACCAACTACCATGTATGGAGTAACCAAGGTAGCAGGAGAATTACTATGTGATTATTACTACCATAAATATGGAGTAGATACAAGAGGAGTGCGTTATCCTGGTATAATATCTTATGAAACATTACCAGGTGGAGGTACTACAGATTATGCAGTACATATTTACTACGACGCACTTAAATATAAAAAATATACCAGCTTTATAGCAAAAGGGACCAAAATGGATATGATGTATATGCCTGACGCTTTAGACGCTGTTATTCAATTAATGGAAGCTGATCCATCTAAGTTGATTCATAGGAATGCATTTAACATTACAGCAATGAGCTTTGAGCCTGAGGAAATTGCGGCTGCCATAAGAAAATATATTCCAGAGTTTGAATTAGATTATGATGTAGACCCAGTAAGGCAGGCTATTGCAGAATCTTGGCCAAATTCATTAGACGATTCAGCTGCAAGGGAAGAATGGGGTTGGAATCCAAAGTATGATTTGGATTCTATGACCAATGATATGTTGGAGAAGCTAAAAGTTAAACTTGGATTATAATGAAAAAGGTAAGGATTTTCCTTACCTTTTTTTATTGGATTAATTTTGTACTATATGCTTACATAAGATAGTTATGACTAGAATAATAATAGCTTAAGTTGCTATCTATAACCAAGATTATAAAAATTATAAAGGAGGACAAAAATAGTGAAAGGATTGATTCTTTGTGGTGGAATAAGTACTAGGCTTAATCCTATTACCTATTCTATACCAAAACAGCTCATTCCAATAGGGAATAAACCCTTATTAGCCTATACCATAGAGTTATTATTAGAGTCGGGGATAACTGAATTAGGAATTTTAGTAAATGAATTTAATAAACCAATATTTGAAAGGGTATTGAAGAATTATTTTAATGATGATTTTCATTATATTATCCAGTATGAACCGAAAGGAATAGCCCATGGTTTATTATTTGCAGAAGAATTAATCAATGGAGAAAAGTTCCTTATGATTTTAGGGGATAATTATTTTGATTTTAATTTAAAGGATTTTGTAAAAGACTTTGAAACGGGATATATGAATTGTAAGATTCTACTTAAGGAAGTAGAGAACCCTGAACGATTTGGAGTAGCATATATTGGGGATGGAAGGATAATTGATCTAGAAGAAAAACCGAAAATGGCTTTTAGCAACTGGGCAGTTACGGGATTATACGCTTTTGATAATAATATATTCAAAGCTTCTAAAAAGATTAAACCTTCTAAACGAGGAGAATACGAAATTATTGATGCCATAAAATGGCTATTACAAGAGGGATATTCAGTAGGCTATGAAAAAATAAACGGAAAATGGAGAGATATAGGTAATCCCTCAGATGTAATAAACCAAAATATTGATATACTATCTTCCATAAAAGATAACATAAAAGGAGAAATAGTTGACTCTCATGTTTCAGGAAGAATTATACTTGGGAATGGTTCAGCCATATACAATAGTACAATAAGGGGGCCCATAGTTATTGGGGAAAAGACTATAATTAAAAATTCTTATATTGGCCCATATACTTCAATAGGGAATAGTGTTAATATTGAAGTGTCAAATTTAGAAAATTCTATTATATTAGATGGATGTAATATATGGGGAGTAGAGGATCCAATCGATTCTTCGATTGTTGGTGAAGGTTCGATGATAATGGGTAATAAAGGTAAGAAAAAAACTCATAGAATCATAGTAGGAAGAAGTAGCAAGATATATTTATCAGTATAACTGTAATAGACTATTTATTTGGAATATATTCAAATGTCATAATAAATACCTTTCTTTTCTGACTAGTTTTCAAAAATAAGACTTAGAAAAGTAACCAATCTTATAGTCTGTCAATATAATGGTAATGGAAAGACATAATTATATTTTAAAAGGAAGGAGATGTTATTATGGCAGTTTATTATCAGCCGGGTTATAGACCTAGCAAATGTAAATGTGGGAAGCAAGACTGTGACTGTCATTCATCGATAGATTGCCGACCTGATAAAATTATATCTAATTGTAATAATCTTACCGGGGCAAGCGGTGTATCTATCGTTGCTATAGGTGAAACTATAACTCCAAGGAATATAGGAAGTCTATCGATAACAGGGTTAAAATGCTTTAAGAGACCAAGTATTAGACTTGATATTACTGCTATTATCACGTTAAATGCTGCACTTGCTGTTGATACTGTTATAACTTTTAGGGTATTTAAGCGCTGTGGAAATGAGCCAGAAACTGAAATTCAATCTTTTGAGGTAGCACCAGGAATAGCACTAGTAGCCGGAGCTTCAATTCCTGTAGCATTCAGCATATGTGATCATAACATTTGCTTATCACAATGCTGCACATATAGAGTTACAGTAGAAGCAACTGCTGCGGTAGCATTAGCAGCTGCATTAAATATTAACCAGGGGACTATATCAGCATTAGCTACAGACCTTTGCTAATAAAATTATAATAGGATAAGTACAATATTATTATATCTCTATTTCTACTAACAATTAGGATAATTTATATCTAATATCTATGATATAAAATTCTCCTTTCTAGGAAGGCTTGTTAGAGCTAGACTAGAAAGGAGAATTACTTATTTTATTTTTTAATCTTTAAAAAACCTATTTTATTTTTAGAGTTTTCTTCAATGTCTGTCAATCTATCTTTAATTAATTGTATATCATTTTTTATGGCTTTTACTTTGCTTTGCATCTCTGCTAAAGTATTTTTTAGTTTTTCCAGTTCTCCCATATCAATATTTGTGACAAATTTACTTTCTTTTTGATTTGAATTAATATTTATATTTTCATCATTAAGATTATTAGTTTGAGACATATTAGAGTCAATTATATCCTCATGTGAATTATCGAAATAAAAGGAAATAATATAATCATTCATATTTCCATAAATATGATTTATCTTACTATGAACTCTATTTAAAGAAAGGTTATAATACTTAATTAAATAGATCGGGTATTGGGTTATAGAGTTCTTATCCTCCAGCGTCCATGTGTTACCATAATCGTTAGAAATAAAGTTAAACATTTCTTCATTTGATATATATACTATGTTTAATTTACCATTTTTTTCAAACATGAGGGCCTGGGAACAATGCCCTGAAATTTTTGGAAGCTTTATTTCTTCCCATTGGAATTTATTATCTCCGGTGGAAGAAAAACGTTTATATTTTAGGACGTAATCTTCGTTATTCGAAATGTACCATAATATATGTACATTATTATGAGAATCTACGAAAATATATGGAAGAATATTGTTGGAATAAGATGATGAGATTTTAGTAGGGGTAGTAGCCCACTTTTTTGTAAAATTATTAAAATACAAGTAGTATATATTGTAATTGGCATATTCCTTTCCACTATAAACAATGTATATGTTTCCAAACTCATCCTTATCGATATAAAAACGGTCAATAATTTTTTCTGAAAATATATTAGTTACAATATACTTTTGCCAAGTATCTATATTATTTGCAAAATGTTCAATGGTCCATAGATTCAAGTTTATTATATTAGCAGATGCATAAAAAATATTTATTGTGTTTTTGTGCAAAATTAGTGATAAATATTTATATATATTGGATTGGATGTCTAATCTGCTTACCAGATTCTTGTGCCAGGTTTTACCTGGGTATGTACAATAAATAAGTTCACCTTTCCTATTAAGATACAATAAATGTAAACTATTGTTTTCATCGATAGTAGCAGAAAAATCTAATATATTTTTATCAATTATTGTGGGACTATTATCTATATTAGCTCTGTTGAATATTAAGTTTTGATTATCATCCTTGTAGAATATATAAGACTGGTTTAACCCATCTTTTATAAAAACAGATTCTTTAATATTATTAATTTTTTTCATTTATATCCTCCTTATAACTAAACAAAAAATCACAAATTTACCTATACTTCATAATATGAAAGTAGAAATAGTTTTATTAAATAAAAGGAGTGAAAAAAATGAATAAAGATAAAAATATTCATGAATGTGACGGTAAGATTGAATTTGATTTAAATCATATAAGAGAAGTGGATTGCGTTATAGTTGATAAAGTATATGCCCAGTGTCAAAGTAGACAATGCTTCCCGTCATTAGAAGTAGAAACTGAAAATGGCACCTTTAGTTCAATACAGTTTAAACAGGGATTTATTGTGCCTAATACATTGAGAACAGATAACATACCTAATAGACCAAATTTTAAAAGAGTTAGATTTACATTAAGAATACCCTATATAATAACTCTATCGAATGGGCAAACTATTGAAAATAATTTGCCCGATATAGATAAAGATATTATATTATTTATTCCTGAAGCTAGGGATGAGTTCCAATTCAATATTGTTACGGAGACTAGTTCAAAAGTATTAGGTCAACCGGTAGTTATGGATGATAGAGTTGTTTTTGCAGCAGGAGTATTTATAATTATAAAAGTAGTAGGTAGGGTGCAACTTTTAATACCTACATTTGGCTTCTGTCCTGAACCACCACCATGCCAAGAATTTGCACCAGAAGATGTTTGCGATGATTTTGACAATCAACCTTTCCCACTATTTTTCCCACTTCAATATGGAGATTTATTTGGTGACGATTGATATGAGGGGCTTAGGCTCCTTTTTATTTTTTAATGATGTACAAAAGTTTTTAGAGTTTTAAAATACAATGATACAAAAATACATGAATGTTGACAAATTTACTAGGGTATAATATACTTATTAAAGAAAACCAAGTATTTTAGTTGGAATTATTAAAGAGGTGGTTTAATGCGATTATCTACTAGGGGAAGATATGGGTTAAAAGCCATGTATCAGTTAGCTATCCATTACGGCGAAGGACCTATTCCCTTAAACAGTATTGCAAGTGCACAGGAGATTTCGGAAAACTATTTAGAGCAGTTGATGTCACCACTGAGAAAAGCAGGGTTACTAAATAGTGTTAGAGGTGCTCAAGGAGGGTATATGTTAGCCAAATCTCCAAGCGAGATCACCGTTGGAAGCATACTAAGAGCTTTGGAAGGAGAAATGGCCCCTGTCGACTGTGTTCTAGAAAATTTTAGTGGTTGTGAAAGAGAAGAAAATTGTGTTACTAAGTTGGTTTGGTTGAAAATGAAAGAGGGTATAAACGAAGTTATCGACTCTATATCATTACAAGACATGCTTAATGAACGGGCTGAAATGGAATCGAAAAAAAGTAGAGCTTAGGAGGAATTTTTATGGATAACTATATTTACATGGATAATTCAGCTACAACTCCTGTAAAAGAAGAAGTGCTCAAAGAGATGTTACCCTATTTTACTAAAAACTATGGGAACCCATCTAGCATATATTCGCTAGGAAATCAATCAAAAAATGCAGTTGAAATAGCAAGAGAAAAAATAGCAAAAGCATTAAATGCAAAGCCTAATGAAATCTTTTTTACTGCGGGAGGCTCAGAAGCTGACAATTGGGCTCTTAAAGGAGTTGCTTATGCAAATAGGAACAAGGGCAACCATATTATAACCTCAAAAATTGAACACCATGGAATACTTCATACATGTGAATATTTAGAAAAACAAGGATTTCAAGTAACTTATTTAGATGTAGATGAATATGGAGTAGTTAATTTGAAGCAATTAGAAGATGCAATTACAGATAAAACTATTCTAATATCCATAATGTTTGCTAATAATGAAATAGGAACTATTCAACCTATAAAAGAAATTGGGAGAATAGCTAAAGAAAAGGGTATATATTTCCATACAGATGCGGTTCAAGCTATTGGACATATTAGGATTGATGTAAATGAGCTGAATATAGACTTATTATCATTAGCTGCCCATAAATTTTATGGTCCGAAGGGCGTCGGAGCTCTATATATAAGACAAGGTGTTAAGATTGATACATTAATTTCTGGAGGGGCTCAGGAGAGAAATAGGAGGGCTGGAACTGAAAATGTGCCTGGAATTGTCGGAATGGGCAAGGCAATAGAATTGGCATACGAAAACCTTGAAGAAAAAAATGCTAGGCTCATCAGCTTAAGGGACAGATTGATTAAAAAGATATTTGATAATATTGATCATGTTAGGCTAAATGGACACCCTACTAACAGGTTGCCTGGCAATGTAAATGTATGTTTTGAATTTATTGAAGGTGAATCTCTATTGCTTAGTTTGGATATGGAAGGTATTGCTGCATCTAGTGGTTCCGCTTGTACTTCGGGATCGTTAGAGCCATCACATGTTCTTTTAGCAATAGGATTACCCCATGAAGTGGCCCATGGCTCATTGAGGTTATCATTAGGTGAGTTTAATACCGAGGAAGAAGTAGATTATGTTGTTGAAAAGTTAACTGAAATTGTAACTAGATTAAGAGCTATGTCACCTTTATATGAAAATATCAAGGAGGTTAAGTAAATGTATTCAGAAAAAGTTATGGAACATTTTAGAAATCCAAGAAATGTTGGTGAAATAAAAGATGCGGATGGAGTTGGGATTGTAGGAAATCCACGTTGTGGAGATATCATGAAAATGTATTTGAAAATAGAAGATGGCATAATAAAGGATGTTAAGTTTAAGACCTTTGGGTGTGGTTCTGCAATAGCTTCATCTAGTATGGCTACAGAATTGATAAAAGGAAAAACAATTGAGGAAGCTATGGAGGTTACGAATAAGAGTGTAGTAGAAGCCCTAGATGGATTACCACCAATAAAGATGCACTGTTCTGTTTTAGCAGAACAAGCTATTAAGGCAGCACTATTGGATTATTCAAAGAAAAATAATATTCATATTCCTGGTTTGGAAAACTTTAATCCAGAAGAAGATCCCCATGACCATTAATAAAAGGAAGCCCTTTTCAATATTAGACTTAAATGGCTATAATTTCAAAAATATTTTCTTTTATTGTTAGGCACAATAAATAGGTAAACTAATTTGAAAAGGGGTATATATAATTGATAAGGTATAAGCAATTAATTACATTAGATTTAATTGATGAAAATAATATTATTGGAAAAATAGAAGATGTAGTTTATTCAGAGGATTACAGAAAAATTAAATATTTAGTAGTGAAAAATGGGAAATTAATTAAGAATAAATTTTTAATACCCTATAATGAAATCGAGATTAAAAATAATAATCAAGCTTTATTATTAGGAGATATTAATGGATATGCCAATCAAATGAATATAGATGATAAGGATTCTAAGCTTATAAATAAGGTTATTAAAGATGAAAATGGTGAGTATATTGGGTATATAAAGGACATAGTAATTAATAAAAAAGATGGAACTATTGATGGTTTTATAATAACTGAAGGGTTAATTGAGGATTTAATTAAAGGCAGAAATTATATCCCTCTCCTAAAGAACATACAAATATCTGAAAATGGTATTTATTTACCTCATGAAACTTTAATATAAATTAGCAAAATTATTATTAATTAGAAAAAAATGATTGAATTAAAAATTGTGTTGGTGAGAAAATACTATATATAAAAATAAAGGAGAGGATATAGACATGAATAACAATAGGTTTAAAAGTGGAGCACTATTTGGTAGTTTGGTAGGCATATCTTTAGGGATGATTTATGGATCAAAGATGGGTATGTTTAAAAAGAGAAAGCTTATGAGAACAGCTAAAAGAGCAAAATCAACTTTAATTAATGGAATGAATTCATTATGGGGATAGGCAGCACAGGGCTGCCTATTAGAATAAAATAGGTGGAGACAAGTATTATGAATGTGAATTCGTCAGTTTTAATTAGGAACTTGGTGGTTGTTGTTACTATTCTATTGATTTTAATTATTTACTATTTAATACATATAGGAAATAGATACGTAGATGATAGCAACCGAATTAGAATAAATAAGAAAAAAATACTTCCAGCCATATTTTCAATTGTTATCATATATATTTTCTATTTTTTGGCTAAAAGATATAGTATAATAGTAGATACAATATATACTATAATAACCTCTGCGGTTTTAGCTTATTTATTTAATCCTATTGTAAATTATTTAGAAAAGCGTAGGATTTCAAGAGGCTGGGGAGCAATAATTGTCTATTTGGTTATTATAGGAGTAATACTCATACTATCTTTTTCCGTATTTCCAAGAACTGCAAAAGAAGTAAGGAGATTTATTAGCATTTTACCCATGTATTTTGAAAAAATAACAGATTTTATTGACGATATCTATTATAGATACTATATAAGTATTGATAATATGCCTCCTATTATACAGGGGATAGAAGCAGTTATTTTAAATAGCATCAGTAATTTAGAAAGTGTTATAATTACAAGTGTTAGCAAATTTATTGAAGGGATAATTTCTACTTTTTCAAAAGTAGTTAGCCTTATTTTAATACCAATATTGACTTTTTACTTCATTAAGGATAAAGAATATTTTAAGGCGAATTTGTACCTATTAATGCCAAAAAAATATAGAAAAGAGGTAAAAGAACTTTCTATAGAAATTGATAGAGTCTTAAGCCAATTTATTAGAGGTAGGTTTATTCTTGCAGTTTATGTAGGAATTGCTACTACCATTTTGCTATTAATATTACGTATAGATTTTGCTGTAGTTATTGGAATAATAACGGGAATTGCAGATATAATCCCATACTTCGGACCTTTTTTAGGCTTCTTGCCAGCAGTATTCTTTGCCTTTGTATCTAGTCCTATAAAGGCATTATGGGTAGCTATAATGTTTATTGGAATACAGTGGGTTGAGAACAACGTTTTGGCTCCAAAGATCATCGGTGAGACTACTGGAATGCATCCCATCATCATATTATTATCTTTAATAATTGGTGGCGGAGTTTTTGGAGTTATGGGGATGATATTTTCCGTCCCTGTAGTTGCGGTCTTTAAAATATTATTAGGTTTCTTTCTTGAAAGGATCAGAATGAAGAATTTATAGGTTTGACAAATAAATTAGTTTAATTTATAATCCAATATAGACATAAACGTGAATTCTCGTCCCTTTGATGAGGGACGTATTTTTTTAAAACGAAGCGAGGTGTACTGTTGATGAAAAAAATTGGTTTACATGAGATTAGAAGAGAATTTATTGAATTTTTCAAAGGAAAAGACCACCTAGATTTACCAAGCTTTTCTTTAGTGCCTAAAAATGATAAAAGTTTATTACTTATCAATGCTGGTATGGCACCTTTAAAACCTTACTTTACTGGAGAGAAAATTCCACCAAGCAAAAGAGTGGTTACATGTCAGAAGTGTATTAGGACGGCAGATATTGATAATGTGGGTAAAACCGACAGACATGCAACTTTTTTTGAAATGCTAGGTAATTTTTCATTTGGCGATTATTTCAAAAAAGAGGCAATACAATGGGCTTGGGAGTTTTTAACAGAAAATTTGCAAATTCCTAAGGAAAGGTTATGGGCATCTATTTATCTGGAAGATGATGAAGTTTACGAGATATGGAATAAGGTTATTGGCTTAGATGATTCTAAAATTGTCCGATTGGGAAAAGAAGACAACTTTTGGGAACTTGAAGTAGGACCTTGTGGTCCCTGCTCTGAGATATATGTAGATAGGGGAGAAGAGTATGGTTGTGGCAAAGAAGAGTGTAAACCAGGTTGTGATTGCGATAGATATATAGAAGTATGGAATCTAGTTTTCACCCAGTTTGATAAAGATGAATCTGGAAACTATTATCCATTAAAAAATCCTAATATTGACACTGGAATGGGCTTAGAAAGAATAGCAGCAGTCATAGAAGGAGCCGATAATATATTTGAAGTTAAAGAGATCAGAAAGATTATTAACAAGGTGGAAATGATATCGGATAAGAAGTATGGAGTAGATCCAAAAGCAGATGTTTCTATAAGGGTTATAACTGACCATGCTAGGGCTATGACTTTCTTAGTTTCAGATGGAGTATTGCCAAGTAATGAAGGTAGAGGTTATGTTTTAAGGAGACTAATAAGGAGAGCGGCACGACATGGAAAACTATTGGGAATCAATAAGCCATTTCTAAAGGATATTGTTGAAACTGTTATAGATTCTTGGAAAGTGGAATATGAGGAGATTAAAGAAAGGGAAGGCCAGATAAAGAAAGTAGTACAGGTCGAAGAGGAGAAATTCCAAGAAACAATACATCAAGGAATTCACATATTGGAAGAATATATTAAGCAAATACTTGAGCATAAGGGAGAATATTTAGACGGAGAAAAGGCTTTTAAACTATATGATACTTATGGTTTCCCACTAGATTTAACTAAAGAAATATTAGAAGAAAAGGGTTTGAAGGTTAGAGAAGATGAATTTAATAAATATATGGAGGAACAAAGACAAAGAGCTAGAAAAGCTAGAGAAGAATATACCGATTCTGGTTGGAAGAAGGGAAGTCCTTTAGAAGAAATAATTGGATATGATGTAGTATTTAGAGGATACGATATATTATCTTTGAATACGGAAGTATTGGATATATTTATAGATGGAAATAAGGTTGATGAAATGGAAGAAGGGGAAGAAGGAATAATAATTTTGAAAGAAACCCCATTCTACGGTGAAAGCGGAGGTCAGGTTGGGGATATAGGTTTTATTGAAAACGATGGTTTTAAAGGAAAAGTAATAGATACTAAGCGAACTAAAGATGAAACGATTATCCATTTTGTAAAGGTTGAAATGGGAAGTCTAAAAGTTGGAGACAGGGTTTTAGCAAAAGTGGATGAAGAAAATAGAAATAATACTATGAGAAACCACTCTGCAACCCATTTACTACATCAGGCTTTAAGAGAAGTACTAGGCGACCACGTTTCCCAAGCTGGTTCCATTGTACTACCCAATAGATTGAGATTCGATTTTACTCATTATGAGGCAGTTAAGGAAGAAGAATTAAAGAAGATAGAAAGAATAGTAAATGAGAAGATATTGGAATCTTTAGAGGTAAAAACTATGGAGATGTCTTTAGATGAATCGGAAAAAATGGGGGTAATTGGACTATTTGAAGATAAGTATAAAGACATAGTTAGAGTTGTTCAAATGGGCAATTATTCTAAAGAGTTGTGTGGAGGGACCCATGTTGCTAATACTTCTCATATTGGGCTATTTAAGATCATTAGTGAGTCCAGTATTGCAGCTGGAGTAAGAAGAATTGAGGCTGTAACGGGCAAAGGTGTTTACGAATATTTACTAGAATTGGAACGAGACCTAGATAGAATAGGGTATATTTTGAAAAGTAATAGGAAGGAAATAGTAAATAGGATTGAAAATATAATTGAAGAGTTGAAAGAAAAGGACAAACAGATTGATTCTCTTAAATCTAAGATGGCATTGTCTATTGTAGATGATATAATCGATTCAAAACAAGTTGTAAATGGAATGAATCTAATTGTATATAAGGTTGAAAATATGGATATGAATAGCTTGAGAGATTTAGGTGATAAAATAAGGGATAAGGTAAAATCCTGTATAGTCGTATTAGCTAGTGTTAATGATGGAAAGTTATCCTTTGTTACAATGGCTACCAAGGATTTGGTCGAAAAAGGAGTTCATGCTGGCAATATTATCAGGGAGGTAGCTAAGATCACAGGCGGTGGTGGTGGCGGTCGTCCTGATATGGCACAAGCAGGAGGAAAGGATATCTCAAAAGTTGATGAAGCTTTAAATATGGTTTCAACAATTATTACATCACAGATGAAATAAATATTAGCCTTTTAGGCTAATATTTATTTCACACTGTATATAGTATTTGTGATATGATATAAATATTACAGGGGGTGTTATAATGAGTAATAATTTCAATGAGACCATGAAATTTGAGGCACCTAAAGAAAATATAAATGAGGCAAGGGATATAATTATTACAGTTTACAATGCTTTAAGGGAGAAGGGTTATGATCCAATTAATCAAATAATAGGTTATATACTGTCAGGAGATCCAACTTATATTACTAGTCATAATAATGCTAGAAGTTTAATCAGAAAAATTGAAAGAGACGAATTATTGGAGGAAATTTTACGGAACTATTTAGGAGAAAAATAGAGGCTTTGGGAGAGAAACAAAGGTGAATAGATATAAAGAACTTGTTATAGCTATTATGGTTTTATTTTTAATATTTATCCATGCTGAATATAGTTTTTGTCATGATAACCATTATGGAAATAAAAATGTGTACATGATAATAGTAAATAAAATGACCTTATCTGATATAGATAATATGCCTAATTTACTGGGGTTGATTGAAGATTCCAGTATAGGACTTATGAATGTTAGAGGTTTAAATGGATATAGAGGAGCGGAAAGCTTTGCTACTATAAATGCATCAAATAAAGCATTTGCTAATTATGACAGCAGCCAATTTCATAATTTAGATAAAGAATTTAAAGCTATATATGAAAGCAGAATAGGATTAATGGATAAGCAATATGAAGTTGGGAATATTCAAATGGGAAGGCTCTACAATCAGAATGAGGATAATAAGTATTCTCCATTCATAGGAGCCTTAGGTTATACTTTACATAAATCAGGTTTAAAAACTGCAGTTTTCGGTAATAGCGATACAGATGAGGAGCTAATAAGAACCTCTGCATTAATACCAATGGACCCCGATGGGTTAATAGATTATGGAAATGTTGATGATATTTTAGTTAAAGATAATTTTTATCCTTACGGCATTAGGACAGATTATGATAAAATATTAGATGAGATAGAAAGGGTAAAATCGGATGCATCTTTAATAGTGGTAGATACTGGAGATTTAAATCGTCTAAATAGTTATGGAGCTAATTTATCTACCGATGAGTTTTATCAAAAGAGGAATGTGATACTTAACAACATTGACGAATTTATTGAGGGCTTGCTCAATATAATAGATAAAGATAATTCCCTATTAATGATACTCAGCCCTAACAGCGGAGAGGAGAGAATTGATGGAAATAGGTTATCGCCAATTATAATCTGGGGAAAAAACGTTATGAAGGGAATAGTTGTGTCTAATACAACTAGGCAAAATGGGATTATTGCCAATTTGGATATTTCTCCTACCGTTGTTAAGTTTTTAGACTTGAAGCCAGAAAATATGGCAGGTAATCCCATTGAATATGTGGAAATAGAGGATAGTTTAAATTATATTAAATCTATAATTGGTCCAATTAATTTAATGTCTAAAACAAGGTCAAAAACCTTATCAACCTATGGGACTATAAGCCTTGTTATAATATTATTGATTATAGCATTGGTTTTATTAAATATTGTACCTAATGAGCAAATCCTTAGAGGATTGAAGACTGGTTTATTGTTAATTTATGTTCTACCATTGGCCTTTATGATTATATCTTCATTTAGAATAGATAATTTGATAATATTTATTCTAGCGTTAACTTTGTTTTCAAGTTTAGTTATATATGTATTCTATAAGTGTAATAGCTCTAAGAATATATTGGTTGTTACTTATTTGTATTTTATTTTACTATTTTTTGATATTTTGTTAAAGGGATATTTTACCAAATATTCCGTGTTAAGCCATGATCCCATCATTGGAGCTAGGTATTTTGGTATAGGAAATGAAATGGTAGGACTGTTTTTAATGGTCTCTTGTATGACAGCAGGATTATTATATGAAAAGTATAGTAAAAAAATTATACCCATATTAGTGATGATTGGCACAACGGTATTAGTGGGGCATCCAAATTTAGGTGCTAATGTTGGAGGTACAATTGCATTACTATCATCTAGTATTTATTTTGTCTGCGGACTGTATGGCAAAAATTTGAATTTAAAAAACACAATACTAACTCTTTTTATAATTGGTATGGCTATTGGCTTTTTAGGGTATTTGGACATAAGATTTAGCCACAGCCCCACCCATTTAGGTAATACCTTGTTGTCTATCAACGAAAAGGGAATAGGCTTTGTAAAGAATATTATCGACAGAAAATTATTGATGAATGTAAGATTAATTGGCATTTCATTTTGGACTAGAGTGATAATTATAAATATATTTGCTCAAATTATTGTATCCCATTATTATAGGGATAGAGTTAATTCATTCATGGTAAGTAGATTGGGGAATGGTTATCTTTCATGTATAGCTGGTAGTATAATTGGATTTTTAGTTAATGATTCTGGATTGATATTATCGGCAATATCAATTAATATGGCTACAATATTACTACTCTTTATAGTAATAGGTGAGGAAGATAAAATAGGACAGGAAGTGGACGAAATTGGATAGAATAGAACTAGGAAATACTGGTATAGTAGTTTCAAGACTATGTTTTGGTTCTTTAACCATGACTCCTTTCCAAGCAAACTTAACTATTGAAGAAGGGGCTTACCTTATTCAATATGCCTATTCTAAGGGAATTAACTTCTTAGATACAGCTGAGATATATGATAATTACCAGTATATACGAAAGGCATTAGAAGGGATAGATAGAGAGGACTATGTATTAGCCACCAAATGCTATGCTTATACGAAAGAAATGGCAGAAAAGAGTTTAAACAAGGCTTTAAAAGAGCTTAATACAGATTATATAGATATTTTTATGCTCCATGAGCAGGAGAGTATCCATACTTTAAGAGGCCATATGGAGGCCATAGAATATTTTTTGGAAGCTAAGAAGATGGGTAAAATAAGAAGCATAGGCATTTCCACCCATAAAGTAGAGGGGGTATTAGGCGCAATAAGTTATGACGAAATCGAGATTATCCATCCTATAGTCAACAGGGAAGGAATTGGTATCCAGGATGGCAGTGTAAATGATATGTTAATAGCTATTAAAAAAGCATATAATAAGGGTAAAGGCATATATTCCATGAAACCTTTAGGAGGAGGCCATCTAATATCTCAGTTAGAAGAAGCTTTTAATTTTGTAAGAAATATTCCCTATATACATTCCATTGCCATAGGTATGCAATCTAAAGAAGAGGTAGATTGCAATACTAGTTTAATAGAAACAGGGAAAATTTCTTCTGAATTAAAAAGAGTTCTAACTAGCAGAAAGAGGAACCTGGTAGTAGCTGATTATTGTATAGGCTGCGGTAACTGTAAAAGTATATGTAAACACAATGGAATTGATATAATTGATGGAAAAGCTGTGCCAAATGACAATTGTATACTTTGCAGCTATTGTGCAAGAGGCTGTCCTGAATTTTGTATAAAGATTGTATAGGGAGAGAATTATGGAAAGGATAATGGGATTAGATATAGGAGATAAAACTATTGGTGTAGCTATTAGCGATCCTTTACTATTAACGGCTCAAGGGTTAAAAACCATTAGAAGGGAAAGTTATAAAAAGGATATAGATGAGATCAAGGAATTAATTAACGAATACAATGTAACGAAATTAGTTATCGGTTTGCCAAAGAATATGAATAATACCATTGGGGTACAGGGAGAAAAGGTCTTGAAATTTGTTGATAAATTAAAGGGGAAAGTTGATATAGAAATTGTATTACAAGATGAGCGGCTTACCACTGTTGCAGCAGAAAGGATTCTATTAGAAGGGGATGTAAGCAGAAAAAATAGGAAAAAAGTAATAGATAAGGTTGCAGCTACTTATATACTTCAAAATTATTTGGATAGAAAATGAGAGGGTGAGGAGATGACTGAAAGAATTACATTATTGGATGAAATGGGAAATAAAGTTGAATTCCAGGTATTGGCTACCTTTGGATTAGATGACTCAGAATATGCAGCTTTACTACCAGTAAATGATTTGAAGTCCTCAACTTATTTATTGAGAATAGAATATGATGATGATGGAGGAATAATTCTGGTAGGTATTGATAACGATGAAGAGTTGAAGGATGTTATTGAAGCTTATGAGGAGATTCAAAAAGAGAGATTACAGTAAATTCTATGCTTGACAAGTTAAGGTTATACTAGTATTCTATAATATAGAATTATAAGCGGGTGAAAAAATGGAAATCAATATGGAAGAAATGAAAGAAAAGTTTAAAGAGGAAGGTTATAAGTTAACTACGCAAAGACGGGCAATTTTAGATGCAATTATTGAAAATCATGAAAAACATTTAAGTCCAGAAGAAGTATATGATATTGTAAAGGCTAAGTATCCTGAGATTGGTATTGCCACAGTATATAGGACTTTGCAATTGCTTGAAAAATTGAATATTATCTATAGGGTTAATTTTGATGATGGTTATAACAGATATGAGCTATGTAATGATTCGGAAAACCATCAGCATCATCACTTAATATGCCTAGAATGTGGAAAAGTAATGGAGGTCAAACTAGACCTATTGGAAAGCTTAGAAAAACAGATTGAAGAACAAAACAATTTTAAAATAATTAACCATAATGTAAAGTTTTTTGGATACTGTGCGGATTGCCAAGTATGAATCCCATTTGGGGATTCATTTTTTTAGGAAAATTTTACAGCTATTCAAAGGTTTATATGAATACAAATTGGAGAAATTAATATAAAGGAGATGATAGAGTGGCGAAGAAAACGAACAAGTTAAAGATTATTCCATTAGGCGGATTAGGTGAAATAGGTAAGAATATTACCGTTTTTGAATATAAAGATGACATAATAGTAGTTGACTGTGGCATGACCTTTCCGGAAGATGAAATGTTGGGAATAGATGTTGTGATTCCTGATATTACTTATCTATTGAAGAATAAAGAAAAGATTAAGGGAATCTTTCTAACCCACGGACATGAAGATCATATTGGGGGGTTGCCGTATTTTCTAGGGAAATTGAATGTGCCCGTCTATGGAACTAGGTTAACTTTAGGGTTAGTGGAAAACAAATTAAAAGAACATAGATTAGACAAGGTAAAATTGATTGAATTCCAACCTAATAATAAGCTTAAACTAGGTTCTTTTACGATAGAATTTATAAAGACTAGTCATAGCATACCAGATAGCGTAGCTATTGCAATTTATACCCCTGTAGGGACGGTAGTCCATACTGGTGATTTTAAGATAGATTTTACGCCTATAAATGATAATTTAATAGATTTATACAAATTTGCTGAACTAGGTTGTAAAGGAGTACTAGTCTTATTAGCAGATAGTACAAATGTTGAAAGACCCGGATATACAATGTCGGAAAAAACTGTGGGGGATACTTTTAATGATATATTCATAAAAGCTCCTGCTAGGATAATAGTTGCTACTTTTGCTTCTAATGTTCATAGAGTTCAACAGGTAATTGATGCTGCAGAACTATATAATAGAAAAGTAGTAGTTTCGGGAAGAAGTATGATAAATACTATAAATGTAGCTTATGAATTGGGATATTTAAGGATTAAAGAAGGAACTATGATCGATATCAATGATATGCATAAGTACCCAAGCAATCAGATCGTAATATTGACTACAGGAAGTCAAGGGGAGCCTATGTCTGCATTAGCTAGGATGGCATTTTCAGAGCATAGGAAGATTGAATTGGTTCCCGATGATTTAGTAATTATATCTGCTTCACCAATACCTGGAAATGAAAAAACTATTTTTAGGGTAATAAATAAGTTGATTGAAAGAGGAACTAAGGTCATATACGAATCATTAGCAGATGTACATGTTTCAGGACATGCTTGTCAGGAGGAATTGAAACTAATCCACACCTTATTAAAGCCTAAATTTTTTATACCTGTTCACGGGGAATATAGGCACTTAAAAAGACATGGAGAATTGGCAATGGAATTGGGTATGCCTAGAGAAAATATTTTTATAGCAAATAACGGTTCTGTTATTGAATTTACCAAAAATTCAGGAGCAATAACTCATGAAGTACCTTCAGGTAATGTATTGGTAGATGGTCTTGGAATTGGAGATGTGGGTAATATTGTACTGAGGGATAGAAAACATCTGTCTGAAGATGGCTTGATCGTAGTGGTAGTTACTATGAGTAAACAGGAAGGTAAGGTAATAGCTGGTCCAGATATAGTATCGAGGGGCTTTGTTTATGTAAGGGAATCAGAAGATTTGATGGAAGAAGCAAGAGAAGTAATAAGAGAAGTGTTGTCTGAATGCGAAAAGAAAAATATAACCGATTGGGCGACTCTGAAGTCTAGTATAAGAGATGCACTAAGAAGCTTCATCTTTGAAAAGATAAAGAGGAATCCAATGATTCTACCCATTATTATGGAAGTTTAATTTAATCCTAGTATATCTTTAAGGATATACTAGGATTTTTTTGGACTATTACTTGTCTAATTTTGATAAATGATGATATAATCTTTATTGCTAATAATATTTAGATTTCGGGAGGGAATAATATGGATAATGTTTATGATTTAGCCCATAAATTGGCCCGAGCTATAAGAAATTCTGAAGAATATAAAACTTATTTAGAGAAGAAAAAGATTTTGGATTCTAATGAAAAGAATAAAAAAATGGTGGAAGACTTTAGGAAAAAGGCTTTAAAACTACAAATGGATAAAGCTGCAGGCAAAGAAATAGATAGGGATGAGATTGAAAGGATAAATAAATTAGAAGAAGTTTTAATGCTAAATCCATCCATTAATGAATTTTTTCATGCGGAGTTAAGGTTTACTCAATTAGTAGAGGATATAACTAAAATTATTAGCAATGTATTTGATGTTGAATGAAGTAAAAGCTGAGTTGGAGGTAATATGATGAATGCCAGGTACTTAACTAAAGCCAGTCTGATTGCTGGTATTTATTTATTGCTGGTATTAATACAGATACCAATGGGGAATATAGCCTTTGGCCCAATTCAACTTAGAATTGCTGAAGGATTAACTTTATTGCCATTAGTAGAATCTGCAGCGATACCAGGTCTTTTTATTGGATGTTTAGCAGCTAATTTTTTACTAGCATCTTACTCTTCTTTTGGGTTAGTTGATATATTAGGAGGTAGTTTAGTAACATTAGTAGCTGCTTATTTAACTAATAAAATGCCTAATAAAATATTGGGTGCCCTTCCACCTATATTATTGAATGGTCTAATTGTGTCAATTTGGGTGTCCTATTTTACAAATGTACCATATTGGTTTACCGTATTAGGTATCAGTTTGGGAGAAATGGTTTCTATAGCCATTTTTGGAACCTTGATGTTGACAGTTTATAATAAATCCATTAAACATGTTGGAAATGATAAAAATTGTTAACCAATTGTATGCGAAATGTTGTAATTAAATTATAAAAAATGTATAATAAAGTAGATAAATATATGGTTTAAAAGGTGGAGATTTTGTGTCTGAAATAGCTAGGAGAAAAAGAAGCAAGGGCATATTGTATAAGAGAATTATTTTTCTTCTGATTATAATAATATCTTTAATATTTATTAAAAAATATTATGACAACAGCCTTTTAGCTGTTTCTGCAGAAAATCCTGTAGGTATAGATATAGAAGTGCCAGTAGGTAGTAGTACTAGTAAAATAGCAAATATACTGAAAAGCAATGGATTAATAAGAAATGAAACAGTTTTTAAAATTGCAGTTAAAAGGAGTGGCCTTGAAGGTAAATTAAAAGCTGGAAGTTATGCATTAAATACTTCCATGAGCGTTAATGAGATAATCGATGTACTTTCTAAGGGTGGAAGAAATAATAATGTAATAAGGTTTACTATACCTGAAGGATATGAATTGGGTCAAATAGCTGAGAAATTGTCCAAGGAAGGTATTGTAGACAAAGAAAGATTTTTAGCTCTAACATCTGATAAAGGAAATTTTCAGGATAAGTACCCATTTTTAATGGAATTAGAAGAAGGACAAAGTTTAGAAGGTTTTTTATATCCATCTACCTATGAAATATTTATTGGCACAAAAGAGGAAGAAATAATTGAGAAAATGCTTGATGAGTTTATAAAAGTATTTGAAAGTGATGTAAAACCTAATATAGGTTCTTTGGATTTTACATTGAATGAAATAGTTACATTAGCATCCATTATAGAGAGAGAAGCTAAGCTTGATGAAGAGAGGGAATTAATTTCGGCTGTATTCCATAATAGATTAAAGGTAAACATGCCATTGCAGTCATGTGCAACAGTCCAATATATATTAGGAGAGAGGAAAGAAGTACTCACGGATAAAGACACTCAAATCGAGTCCGTGTATAATACCTATATAAATTTAGGTTTACCTCCAGCTCCAATAGCATCTCCAGGAAAGAACTCCTTAATTGCTACAGTAAAACCTGCAGATGTAGATTATCTGTTCTTTAGAACTAAAGAAGATGGTACAGGAGCTCATACATTTACAAGAACTTATGAAGAACATTTAAGAGCAGCTCCCAAAAAGTAGTATTTTGTAATAAGAATTAATACGTGGTTGTAACCACGTATTAATTTATGCTAAGGAGGTATGATGGATTGAGTCAGATAAATGAGGAATATATTGAGGAATATATAAGGAACATAATCCCAAGTCATAAGGGGATTTTGAAGGAATTAGAAGAATATGCTATGAAAAACCACATTCCTATTATAGAAAGGGAAGTTACTCAATTACTAAAAGTTATATTAAAAGTATTAAATCCTAAAAGTATATTGGAAATAGGAACTGCCATTGGATATTCAGCTTTGGTTATGGCAAGTTCAACCAATGAAGACTGTTTAATAACTACTATAGAGAGAAGATCGGATATGGTAAAAGAAGCTGAAGAGAATTTTAAGAAAACAAAATATAAAGATAGAATTAGAATACTTCAGGGTGAAGCAGAAGAACTTCTTCCAACTTTAAATGATAAATATGATTTTATATTCCTTGATGCAGCAAAGGGGCAGTATCTTCAGTTTTTTAATGACTGTAAAAGGATTTTAAATAATAAAGGGATAATAATGTCGGATAATGTGCTTTTTAAAGGCATGGTCGCTTCAGATGATTTAGTAGTAAGGCGGAAGAAAACAATTGTTAAAAGGTTGAGAAAATATCTGGAATATATAAATAATATAGAGGGTTATGAATCCTGTATATTACCTATTGGAGATGGTGTTGCTTTAACTTTTAGAGAGGAGTGAAAATTATGACCAAACCAGAGTTATTGGCACCAGCTGGCGATTTAGAAAAATTAAAGATGGCAATAACCTATGGTGCGGATGCTGTGTACTTAGGTGGTGAAAGTTTTGGATTAAGGAAAGGTGCAAAGAATTTTAGTTTAGAGGAAATAGATGAAGGGATTAAATTTGCACATAGTAGAGGGAAAAAGGTATATGTAACCTTGAACATAATCCCACATAATGAAGACTTAGTTGGACTTGAAGAGTATGTAGAAAATCTTTATAACTTACAGGTTGATGGAGTAATTGTATCAGACCCTGGAGTTTTTTCAGTAATAAGAAGAACCGTTCCTAACTTACCAATTCACTTAAGTACCCAAACAAGCATTACTAATTTCGAAACAATTATGTTTTGGTATAATTTAGGTATTAAGAGGATAGTATTGGCAAGGGAATTGTCTCTTAATGAAATTAAAGAAATAATTGATAAGGCTCCTAAAGATTTGGAAATTGAGACTTTTGTGCACGGTTCCATGTGCATATCCTATTCGGGAAGATGTTTATTGAGCAATTATATGACAGGTAGGGATGCTAATAGGGGTGATTGTGCACATCCATGCAGATGGAAGTATTATTTGATGGAAGAAAAGCGACCTGGCGAATATTTTCCAGTATATGAAGATGAAAAAGGTACTTTTATTATGAATTCTAAGGATTTATGTATGATTGAATATATTCCAAACTTGATTAAAACAGGAATTAAAAGTTTTAAGATAGAGGGTAGAGTTAAAAGTTCCTACTATGTAGCTACCGTTGTGCGTTCGTATAGGATGGCTATAGATGCTTATTTTAAAGACCCAGAAAATTATACATTTAATCAGGATTGGTTAGATGAAATTAAAAAAGCAAGCTATAGAGATTTTACTACAGGTTTTTATTTTGGCAAACCAACAGGAGATGACCAAGTTTATGCTTCCAGTTCTTATATTAGGGGATATGATTATGTAGGGCTTATATTAGATTATGATGAAGAAAGTGGAATTGCAACAATAGAGCAGAGGAATAGAATGTTTCAAGGAGATACAATAGAAATATTTGGACCTAGAAGAAAGCATTTTACTCAAATTATTGAAAAAATGTGGGATGAAGAAGGTAAGGAAATTGATGTCGCTCCCCATCCTCAGCAGATAATAAGAATGAAAATGGTAGAACCTGTAGAACCATGGTATATGATAAGGAAGAATAGGGAGGATGGGATTAATGGCTAAAAAGCTTTTAATTGGTATTGCAGGTGGTACTGGGTCTGGGAAGAGCACTGTTGCTAAAGAGATTTTAAAATCTATCAATAAGAAGAATGTGGTAATAATAGAACAGGATTCATATTACAAGAATCAAAGCCATCTATCTTTTGAGGAAAGGGTAAAAACTAATTACGACCATCCATTTGCTTTTGACAATGACCTTCTAATACAACATTTAAAGGATTTGCTAAATGATAAAACCATAGAAAAACCAATATACGATTTTGAACAGCATACTAGAAAAAAGGAAACTGTAACTGTATATCCAAAAGAAATAATCATTCTGGAAGGGATTTTGATTTTAAATGATGAAGAAATTAGAAATCTATGTGATATAAAGATATTTGTAGATACTGATTCCGATGTAAGGGTTATAAGGAGAATACAAAGGGATATTAAGGAAAGAGGAAGGACTTTGGACTCTGTTATACATCAATATATGAGCACGGTAAGGCCTGCTCACCTTCAGTTTATTGAACCAACAAAAAAATATGCTGATATAATTATACCTGAAGGTGGATACAATAAAGTAGCTATAGATATAATAGTTACAAAGATCAATTCCATATTGAATAAAAACTAATTATATAACCCCAATCAATTGGTAATACTATATATACAATTGATTGGGGGCTTTTTTATGAGTCGATATAAAAAAAATATAATACATAATAGAATGTACGATTATCTATTGATTTGTATATTTGCTTTTATATTGTTAATATCTCGACTATTTTGGATCCAAATTAAGAATCATCATAATTTAAATATACAGGTGCTAAGGCAAAGAGGAAAGGAATTTGATTTGTATCCAAAAAGAGGAATAATTTATGATAGAAACTTAATTCCCCTTACTAATAGGCAAAGGGTTAACGTTTTGTTTGCATTAAAGAATAATATAATAGAAGATCAAAGCTTAAAACACACATTGCTTAATAATACGAGTTTAGATTATGAAGAGTTTGAAAAAAGGCTAAAAGATGATGAGAAAATTGTTGAAATTCCATTACATACCATCAAACC
Organism: Tepidimicrobium xylanilyticum; assembly: GCF_900106765.1. NCBI lineage: Bacteria > Bacillati > Bacillota > Tissierellia > Tissierellales > Tepidimicrobiaceae > Tepidimicrobium > Tepidimicrobium xylanilyticum. The sequence continues at coordinate 10,593 of NZ_FNNG01000002.1, read as the reverse complement.
AATTATTAGTAATTGGAGTAATATTTTAATTCATCAAAAAGTTATTAGATATGATGAAAACAGTATCCTTTCCCATGTAATTGGATATATAAATAAATCAGAAAATAAAGGAGAATTTGGGATAGAGAAGGTTTATGATGATATATTAAAGAATATAGAAAGGGAGGATATCCTTTTTATTGAATTAGATGAAAGGGAGGAGGTAGTATTAGGAAGTAGTATTAATGTAGATAGTAAAGGTCTTACAATGGAGCCCAGTGGAGTAAAGTTGACGATAGATTATCATATACAAAAAATAGTAGAAAATATACTTGACAAAAATGAAGTAAATGGGGCTGTAATAGTAGCTGAGGTTAAATCAGGAGAAATTAGAGCTTTGGCTAGTAGGCCTAATTTTAATCAAGATGATGTAGACAAATATTTAAACAGGGACGATATGGCATTGTATAATAAAGGGATTCAAGTTGCTTATCCCCCAGGGTCTCTATTTAAATTGGTTGTGCTAGCAGCAGCCTTAGAGCATAATTTAGAAATACAGGATAAAGAATTTTATTGTAATGGATATGAGAGGGTAGGAAATGTAATAATAAATTGTAATGACAGAGAAGGCCATGGGTCTATTGATATAAAAGAGGCTTTTTCAAAATCCTGCAATTCTGTTTTTATTCAATTGGGAAAAATGTTAGGAGGAGAAAGAATAATTCAAATGGCCAAAAAAATGGGTTTTGGCGAGAAAGTCCATATTGGATTATTAGAAGAGGTAAAAGGCAATCTCCCTGAAGGGGATGAGTTGCATGGGGCTGCTATTGGTAACATTTCAATTGGTCAGGGTAGTATAGAAACTACTCCCCTTCAAATTACTAATATGATGGCCATAGTAGCTAATGATGGAATTAAGACTGGATTAACCATAGTAGATGGCATTACCAACTATGATGGACATATGATCAAAAAGAATAAGAGAATTATTCCACAAAAGGTTCTTTCAGAAGCGAATAGCTTGATTTTAAAAGAGTGTTTAATCGATGTAGTAGATAATGGGACTGCCAAAAACATGAGCTTAAAAGATTTGGGAGGTGCTGGTGGAAAAACTGGTTCTGCACAAGCTGTATTAAATAGAAAGGAGACGATTCATGCTTGGTTTTCAGGATTTTATCCTAAAGAAGAACCTAAATATGTTATTACAGTCATAATAGAGGAAGGGTACTCCGGTTCTAAAACTGCTGCTCCCATTTTTGAAAATATTGTTAAAGAAATTGAAAAGATTAATAGGTAGGACTGGCACCTATATTGTTTCATACACATATACTTTAATATGGAGATAGTGGAGGTGCCTTTATGTTTTCCCAACTATTTTTTTGTTTTACTGAAATAGTAAAGAATTTTTTAATTTTTTCAGGATATATTTCAAATACAAATTCATTTCCAAGGCCTCTCACTAAGGAGGAAGAAGAACATTATTTAATCAGATGTGCTGCAGGAGATGAAAAAGCTAGAAATATTTTAATCGAAAGGAATTTAAGATTAGTAGCACATATTGTAAAAAAATATAATAGTTCCGGGAAGGATATGGACGATTTAATTTCCATTGGTACGATTGGTCTCATTAAAGCTATTTCTACATTTGACATCAATAAAGGCACTAGATTAGCCACTTATGCTGCACGTTGCATTGAAAATGCTATACTCACATAACGGAAACATTTCCATTACTTTTTTCTTGAATCAGCTCCAAACATAACGATATCTATATTCTCCCCATTCCAGGTAATCTTATCTACTACTGATCTTATTAAATTTCTTTTCTGTATTACATTTGCATTATCAATCATATCAGCAAATTTAGCTATCACATCATTTATGATTTCAATATTGTCTTCTTTTAAATTATTCGATTCTGCTTTTTCCTCTAACTCAAGTAATTTTTCTTTTAACCTTGAATTCTCCTCATCCAGTTCATTTATTTGCTCTATTATGTATTTAGAAGCATTAGATTCTTGGCCATCAGCTAAAGTGTTTACTAGATTAGCAATGGCCTTTTGGTTGTTTTCTATCTTAGTTTTAATATCCCTTATTTCAGCGTTTAAAGTATTTTTAGTACTAATAATATTAATTCTATCTTTTTCTATCTTTTTGGAGAGGCTAGATCCTTCATAGGATAGTTTTTTAATCTCATCTATAACAAGTTGATCTAAATCATTACCTTTTACATTTTTCATATTACATTTTTCTCGTTTACTTTTTTCTTTTAGTTCACAAATGTAATAAAAAACTTGGATTCCATCTTTATTTACTCTGCCAAGTTTTGGTCTCATAAAGCTACCACAATTACCACATCTTAAAATTCCAGATAGAAGGGATTCAGAATTTTTAACTTTTCTAAATGATTTGGATCTATTTCTTTCTATCATATTTTGCACCTTCACCCACTCTTTACCTTTAATAATTCCAGGATGTTTTCCTACTGCTATTATCCATTCAGATGGGTCACGCAGCTTATTTGAAGTGTTTTTTCTTTGAATGGTCTTGTTATATGCCATAATACCTTTAGTTCCATTGAATTTGCTTTCATCTGAATAAACTTCATATCCATTATCAATGAAATAATTATATGTATCTTCATCAGCCGTTGCATATACAGGGTTAGTAAGTATATTTCTTAATGCAAATCTAGAGTAATTAATGCCATTTTTAGTTTTTATATTGTTTTGTATGCAGAATGTCTCCAATTGAGTTAAGGAATCCAGTTCCAGAAATTTTTTATATATTAGCTTTACTATTTTAATTTCCTCTTTTATAGGAGAAAGCTTAAACAGTTTTTTTTCTTTACCAGATGAATCTATGAAGATCATTTCTTCAGAATCAAAGCCAGTAGGAGTAATTCCTCCAAGCCATCTTCCAGTCTTGGCCAATTGTAACATATTGTCCCTTATTCTTTCTGCAATGGTTTCCCTCTCTAATTGAGCAAATACACTTGCAATATACATCATTGCTCTGCCCATAGGAGTGGACGTGTCAAACTGTTCTCTAATGGAAACAAATGATATATCGTTTTTCTGCAGCTCTTCTATAAGTGAAGAAAAATCAGCTATATTTCTACTAATTCTATCCAATCTATAGCAAACCAAAACATTGAATTTCTTACTTTTAGCATCCTTCATCATAAGTTTAAACTGTGGCCTATCTATGTTACCCCCTGAAAAACCTTCATCTTCATATATAATAAATTCTTCTATGTTGTTAAAGTGTTTATTAGCATATTCTTTGCACATTTCTATTTGATTATCTATTGATTCACCTTTGCCAGTGAATTTAGATTTTCTAGAGTATATAGCTATTTTCATCATAATCACCCTTTAAAACATATAGTTGTATTTATTATAGCATATACAAATGTGAGTGTAAGTAAAATAAAAACACGATGATGTTTTACATCACCGTTTATGGAAGAAATAATAAATAATTATTATTTTTGAAGCTTTGAAAGTTCTAAATAGATACCAGGTCCTAATATTGATACTTTGATTGATGAATTTTCTATATATGTTTTTTCATACAATTCTTCATAGCTTTTTTGCTTATCAAAGTATGATTTTTGTTAATTGAATAAATATTATATCCAACAATATATAAAGTATAGGGTTTACGTGAATAAAAGAATTTTTGACATATATAAGGCCTATTAATTTTATTGTGATCTGTGATGACATTGTTGGAATTATTTATTTCTGATTTAAAAACTTCATAATTTGATATATCCTATAATGGTATATATTCTATTGTATTCTCGTGAACGTATAATGGATCATATTCTTTTAAATTAAAATTGGATAAGTATTCATAAAAACCCCCAAACAGTGTATTTATAATATCTTCCTTAATTTCATCTAATAATGTAGCTGTATAAAACAAGTATTTTTCGTTTTTTCTATTTACTTTTCTTACAAAGGAAATGCTTACATCGTTATTGTTTGATGTTTTAAATTTGTTTATCCTGTTAATTAGCAAATTCTTATCCATTTTATACATCCATAAATATATTTTTTGATGTTATTAAACGAATATATTAACAAAAACAAATATATCTTGAAAACAAAGAGTAAATATGTATTCTTTCTATCTATTGATGTTAAAAAGGACCCAGATCATTTTGTCTAGGTCCTAGGTGTCACTAACATTTTATAATTATATTGTTAGTTTATCATCATCTCTTTAAACAGAGCAGTATTACTTAAATTAGAACAGTATATCAAGATGTTTAACCCTGAATACGAAGTAATTTCAATTTTGCCATAATTACATATAGGTAACTGTCTATTCCCCTTATACCTTCTATCTGGAGAACCATCTTTATTAACTTTTTCCCATGTGTAATTAATTATGGTAGCATCTTTTGGCGCAACTTCAACAACAAAGGGTACGTTACCAACTTCAATAGAGATATCGGAATAATCTATTGATCCTACTTTAGAACCTTGAAGTATAAGAATTTTATCCGGAAAAAAAATCAGATTTTCTTTCATGAGTTTTAATTGAATAATATCTATATCTGTTTTTAAGTAAAATGGAAGTTTAGTTGTGATTATAAAAGGTTTAGGATTTACCAATTGTGAGGCACCTGCATGAATTTTCTTATTATGAACTTTTCCGGTTTGTATTATTTGCAATAATTGAGAAGATTTACTTAAGGTTGTCCAAGCATTTACTAATTTTTTGTGCTTTTCTATATAAAATTTATCCATCTCATATTCCAAGTTCATTTTACCTTTAGTTCTAACATAAATTTTAAGAATAATACCGATTATACCTGTAACTAAAAAAATAGGGAAAGCTGACAAAACGATAGAAACACATAGCCAATTAGCTAACTTATTTATATTTACTATTCGTTCAATAGATTTAACAAAATCTTCATATTCTGCTGGCCTGTAATTTTCAATATCAGCACTAACAACATCTTCCATTGTAGGCTCTTGAACATAACTATAATTGATGCTGCTATTTCTTTTTCGTTTTTCCCTTCCACTTGTTTCTTCGACATAACTTATTCCAGTGCCAGGTAAAGAATATGTTTTTCTAATATTACCTTTAGCAGTTTTGGTTATTCTGTATCCCGGAACTCCCCAGCTGTAACCAATACCGCTTTTGCTAACATTTATTCTAAAACCTCCGCCTAAATTAATACTTCTCCTTACTCTAAACCCCATAAAAACATTCCTTTCCAATTAATTTAATTATAAAACTGCCTATATTACAACATCCTGTCGAATAGTGTTGAACTTATGTTCTACATAAAGTTTTAAAGAATACTCAAATCTTTGAATTTGAGCTTAACCATAAATTAAATCCCTATAGTAAATGCTTTGCTATTTATTTACTTCAAAAATAAATAGCATCTCTATGTTAATGCCATATTAATACCATGCAATCTACATGCAAAGTAATCAGATTGAAATTCTAATGCAATATGGAGTTCAAAAATTATTCTATAGATATATTTCCATAGAATTCTCCGTTGTGTACTGTTATTAAATTCAAGTCTTGTCCCCAAATAAGGCTTAATCTATATTTCATAAACTCGTATGTAACATTAAATATGTCTGCTAGCTCATGGATTGTGCAATATGTATCCATAGGAATAGTTATAGTTTTTAGCATATATAAAGGGCAGAGAAGATAGGCAGACATTCTTTTAGCCTGCTGTTCTTGCTTGTCTAAAACGATATCGTATTTATAATTGATCTGATTACCGCAATGTAATAAAAAGTGACAGAATTCTTCAGCTAATTCCTCACGTTGCTTTCTATATTCAAGCCTATCATTAACAATAATTACAGCCATATTTCTTTTTATAATGACTTTACTATCTTGATTAGAATAGAAAACTTTTATATTTTTATAATTTATATCAATTATTGTCTCAAGATCTATCTCGTATGGATGCTCAATGAAGTTATCTAAAAGGATTTCATTAGCTTTGTTTTCAAGATAATTAGTTTGCTGATTCGGTATAAAGTCACCTAATATCATTCTGTCATTCCCCCCTTGATGAACGAATTGTTGCACAAAGATTTTATAATCTAATTTATTTCCTATTTATATTTTCTCATAGCCTTGAGTCTAGCAATATCTCTCCAGTTTTCTGCAGTATTTATTTCAATTCTATTAACTGAATGTCTTAGTTCTTTTAATTCCTTAACAAAATCAAGATGTCTTTTTCCATTAACAGCTTCCATTTCATCCAATCTATCCTCTAAAGCATCGAATCTTGTATTAGTTTCTTCTCTAAAGTCTTTGAGTTCACTTTTTACACTACTGATTTCATTACTTAATTCTTTTTTTGTATCTACTAGTTCTTCTCTGATTTTATTAAACTCATTTAGCATACTATTTATTTGGCTTTGCATACCATTTATTTGGTTTTGCATATCATTCATTTGATTTTGCATACCATTTATTTGGTTTTGCATGTCATTCATTTGGTCTTGCATTGAATTTTGATTTTCTTTAAGTTCTTTCAGTTCATTAAGTATCTGATAAAGAATATCATTGTTCATATTGATTAACCTCCAGTATTTTATAATTTTATTATCTTACATGTCTTAATATTATTTCTTCATGCTTAGATACTTCATCTTCGATTTTATCAAGCTTTTCATAGACTTGCTTATATCCATCAAATAGAGCGTCCAACTTTTTGCCATGCTCTTGTTCAATAATTGTAACTTTGTTTCTTATATCTTTAACTTCGTTTTTTATATCTTTAACTTCAGTTGTAAGATTAGCTACTTGAGTAGCAATAAGTTCTAATAGTTCTCTATCAGTTATTTTGGCCATTATAATTACCTCCAAGTCTTTATAATTTTATTTATTCCTCATCATCCAATTCCTTTTCCATTTCTTCAAACTGTTCATTGATAAATTCCCATGTTTTAAGCAATTGTTTTATTTTCTTTTTAGGTGCTGATTTAAGGTCATGGAATAGAACAGAAAGCTCTGGATCTGATGTTATGGTTTCGAGAAGCTCTTTTTCCTCAGGAGTTAGCTCATATCCATCATCTTTTATAATTTTATTTTCTGATGTTTCTTTATATGGGTTTCTTACATCCGAAACACCCATAAGATAATCTAAAGATACATTAAAATATTTAGCTATTTTCTTCTTTAACTCATCATCCGGAGTACTTTTCCCACTTTCATATAAAGAAACAGTGGATTTTACAATACCAAATATATTTCCGAACTCTTCTTGTGTCAAATTTCTTTCTTGCCTTAATTCTTTAATTCGTTTTGCTAATGATGACATATTTATCCCACCTGTTCAAAAAACTTAAACTTACTTAAATTATAACTTATAAATTCGTATTAAAAATAAAAGTTTAAGAAGATTCAACAAAATTCAAAAAAACTATTGACAGTTTAAGTTGCTTAAACTATAATTCATAATAGAAGGTTTAAGAAACTTAAACATAAGGAGGTATAAAAAGTGAACGAATTACTAAAAAAGTTACGAATTGAAAAGGGCTATACACAACAAGACATGGCTGATAAGCTTGGTTATAGTGGCAAAAGTAGTTATTGTTTACTAGAAAACGGTGTAGTTAAGATAACGATAGATAAAGCTAAACGAATTGCAGAAATATTAGAAGTGGATCCATCAATTTTTTTCAAACATAAAGTTGAAGAAACTTCAACTAATAATAAAGATCAAACAGCCTAATGTTTCAAATAAAGAGAGAGAAGAGTGGAGTGGGTTGTAGTTAATATATTTCTTTATTCTCATAAGGTGTTATAACTACATCGTTTAATGTTATTGCAAAAATATCTTTATGAGAAAGTACTGAAGAAAAGAATAGATAGATAGAGTTGCTAAGCAATTGTGGAGAATAGGACAAATCAGCCAAATAATATATATAGGTATGAGAGGAGGGGGAGTCAATGAATATTATAGTTCATTTACCAAACACAAAAGAAGGTTGGGATATGTTAAGCGAAAGAATGGTAGAGATACATTCAGAATTCATTATTAATGAAATTAATAATCTCCCCTATAGTTATGAAAAGAAATTAGAAATATTAGAAGGAATTAAACAAGAGGTAGAAGGTAAAATTGTGCATTTTCAATATAGAAGGAAAGGAGGGAAAGGAAAAGATGAGACAGATTAGGATAGGAGGCTTTATATGTAAAGCCAAAGATATGCCTTCTTGTATGCGGGAATTTATTAAGAAGGTAGAAAAGGAACTTAAGCATTATAAGAAAAAATCCGCTTAATATCTTTAAATAAATTGTATATCAGTACTTAGCTGTAAACAATGAATCAAAATGCAAGAAAGGGGTGGAAAATATGTTTAAAAATGCAAGACTAAAAAGTGGATTAACAATAGAAGAAGCAGCAGCTAAAAATCATATAAGTCAAAGAGCTTTAATAAATTATGAACAAAATATTACTATACCAGGTCCAGATGTGACATTAAGAATGAGCAAAGTGTATAAAGATCCATGGCTAACACAGAGATATTGCAAAGATTATTGTGCTATAGGACAAGCATATTCATATGAAATACTTGACAACGTAAATTTAGATCCAGCAAGTGTTCTTCTTAAGCTAGTTGGAGAAATGGACGAAGCTCAAAGAGTATTAACTAATATGTTAGCAATAGCAGTAAATAAAAATGAAAGAGAAGATTTCAAAGAAGATGAATGGGAAAAGTTTGTTAGGTATCTACATGAATTTCTTGATGTAGAACACAATGTAGAAATATTAAAAATATCACTCAACAAATGGTGTGATATGGCTGAAATAATAGCAGAACATAATAAAAAATGCAACGAAAGAGGATATGTAAAAAAATGCAAGTATGAAAAAAAGACCTCTCAGACAGCCATCTGAAAAAGGTCCATCAAAAAAATATCGTTAAGTCAATTATACCAAATAGGAAGGAGAATGCAAAGTGAAAGCGGTTAGTATTTATTTTGCAAATTCAAATGTAGAAGAAATGAAATCTGAAATAGAGGCTAAAATATACAGAATAATTCAAGAAAACTTTGAACTAGAAAGAATTCTAAGACAGGCAGAAGATGCAGGGAAAAAACTTAAAAAGAACAAAGAAATGCTAATAGAGTTAGCAATTGAATATGCAAGTTTAAAGGGGGATTTATAAATGAAAAACATGATGATGGATATTTTAGATGAGGCTTTAGGTATTCAGGAAGATGAAGAAGAGTGGAAAATTAAATCTGATGAAGAAGCGGATTGGTGGATTGAAATACATGAAGAAAAGCTGGCGGAAATAAGAAGATTAAAAATGCAACTTGAAAACAAAATAAACTTCTATAAAGAAAAATTGGACAAGGTAATTCAAGAGGAAGAATATATCATAGAAAAAAGAGACGGCAAGCTTGCAGAATACTTTGAGACACTAGACGAGAAAGACATGAAAAAGACTAAGACAATGTTGAAGTATAGACTACCAAGCGGGGAGCTTGTAAAGAAGTTCCCTGGACCTCAATTTAATAGAGACAATGATAAGTTGACTAAGTGGCTGGAGGAAAATCAAATGAACGAATATATAGAAGTAAAAAAACAAGCAAAATGGGGCGAGCTAAAGAAAATTACAGATGTAGTTAATGGAATGGTTGTATTAAAGGATACCGGGGAGATAGTTGAAGGTGTAGAAGTAGTTGAGAGACCAGTGGAATTCAAGGTGGAGGTGTAAATATGACTAATAAGCCAGTGGTAAATAAAACCAATAAACTTACACAAAACTATACAGTTAAATCCTTGTTAAATACAGAAAGTTATCAAAAAAGATTTAAAGAAGTATTAGGTAACAGGGCTCCTCAATTTATGAGTAGTATTATAAGTGCAGTTAATAGCAATGCAGCATTAAACGAATGTGAACCTAACACAGTAATACAATCAGCATTAAAGGCAGCAATTTTAGATTTGCCCATTGAAGACAATTTTGGATTTGCATATCTAGTACCCTATCACAACAGCAAAAAAGGCTACAAAGAATGCCAATTCCAACTAGGATATAAAGGCTACATCCAATTAGCCCTTAGAACAGGAATGTATAAAAATATCAATGTAATAGACATTAGAGAAGGAGAATTAAAAAACTGGAATCCTTTGACAGAAGAATTAGAAATTGAATTTATAGAAGATGAAAAAGAAAGAGAAGAAAAAGAGATAATCGGATATGCTGGATATTTTGCACTACTCAATGGCTTTGAAAAGAAAGTCTATTGGTCCGTAGAAAGCTTACTAGGACATGCTAAGAAATATTCAGTTCAATATGCAAAGTACGGTACTGGTAATTGGAAAGACAACTTTAATGAAATGTGCAAGAAAACTGTAATTAAAAACATGATAAACAAGTGGGGAATTCTTTCAGTAGAAATGCAGAAACCTAACCAGCAATTACTAGAAGCCATTAAAGCAGACCAAGCAGTAATAAGAAATGAGAACGAATATGATTATGTAGACAATGATCCTGATGTTATAGAAGTTCTACCAGAAAACGGTGATGAATATGAAGAAGATAAATCGCTATTTGAAGGAACACCATTTGAGGAATAGGCTAGGAGCT